>JAJQCL010000080.1:594-3196 GCA_021202715.1 Lachnospiraceae bacterium | reverse complement strand
CTCTTTGTGGAGATGGAGGAGGAGGCGGCGCTGAAAGGCTACGCGACCCACCCGGATCATCTGGCGGTTGCGGCCATCGTGCGGGCCCATTGTCAGGAACGCCGCTGCACGGATTTTCAGGTATAGGGTGGATGACTGTCCGATCGACTATACGATGTCGAGATGACGGTCTTGTTTGTCTGAATGCAGGACAGGAAAGAGGAGCCAGACCGAAACGTCAGGCTCCTCTTTCCTGCTTTTTGCGATGTTTCGCTGGTTAGCGGCGGTTGGACATTTCCTTTTCCTGTGCTTCGATCATCTTTTTGACCATATAGCCGCCGACAGATCCGTTCTCATAGCTGGTCAGATTGCCGTTGTAGCCGTCCTTGGACAGGGGAACGCCGATCTCGTCCGCCACTTCCATCTTGAAGCGATCCATTGCTTCCTTTGCCTCGGGTACTTCAATTCTTCCGGTAGATGTTTTAGCCATTGCTAACGCCTCCTTCTTGTCATCCTGACAGTCTTTGTTTTGTTTTCGGGTTACGATGCTAGTATGCGCCCGGTAAAACAAAATACACTGGTAAAATCTTCTGATGTCAGAGAATTTTGACAATGCAAAGCAGGCATTATTACAGGGGATCTGTTTTAAAGAATTTTAACCGTTTTTAACTGTTTGATGGACAGAACGGAAAAAAATGCAGTATTTTTAAAAATTCAGCGGCTGATGATCTGTGCCTCCCATCCCTCGGAGACAGTGAAGCAGTCCTGCAATCCCTCCGTCATGTAGAGATCGCCGTCCACGGTGACCCAGACGACTTCCAGATCCTCGCTGTCACGCCAGTACGCGGCCGAGTCCTCCAGACCCATGACGAAGAAGGCGGTGGAGAGGCAGTCGGCGGTCAGGCCGCTGTCTGTGATGACGGTGACGGAGAGAAGGCCGCTGTCCGCCGGTGCCCCCGTGGAGGAGTCGAGAATGTGGTGGTAACGGATGCCGTTCTCCTCGAAATAGCGCTGGTAGGAACCAGAGGTGACGACGGCTTTGTCGGAAAGCTCCAGGACACCCACATACGAGGAACCGCTTTCATCCTCGGGATCCTGGATGCCGATCTTCCAGTCAGAACCGTCGTCTTTGCTTCCCAGCGCGTAAATGTTGCCGCCCAGAGACAGGAGAGCGGTGCTGACGCCATTCTCTTCAAGATAGGAAACACAGGTATCTGTGGCGTAGCCCTTGGCCACAGCGCCCAGATCCAGACCGCCTCCGTCGGGGATCGAGACGGTGAGGCCATCTACGGTGACATTCTGCCAGCCGCACACAGATAAAAGCTCCGCCCGTTCCTCCTCGGAAAGCACCTGATATCCGTCTTCGGAGGCCGAAGAAAAGCCCCAGGCCACGGACAGCGGGTACAGAGAGATATCCAGAGCGCCGTTTGTGGAGGCGCACCAGGACAGGGCGGTGGAGAGGAGATCAGCCGTTTCCTGAGAAATGGTGACGTCCGCCCCTTCACTGTGGTTGATCTGATACAGGTCGCTGCCCTCCTCGGTGACGGAGAGCAATGCCTCAACCCGAAGGATCTCTTCCTCAAGTCCGGCGACCAGCGTCCCGTCCGGATCGCCCCAGACCTTGACGCTCATATAGGTATCCATGGCGAAGAAATTGGACGCCTGTACTTCCTGTGCGGCGTCGGTTTCAGAGATGGTGGTGTCCCCGGCGGCACATCCCGCCAGGGAGGCCATCCAGAGAAAGCAAAGGAAAAATGCGGCCCATCTGTGAATTTTTCGGATCATTGCTGTATCGTCACTTCCTGTATTTCATTCTGTCTGGTGCCAATTCGCGGTGTGATTATAATGACTCATTCGGAATCTGGACATTATTAAAGCATCTCAGCCACTCCGCGGCCAGAAGCTCGTGTCCGCGGGGCGTCAGGTGGACGCCGTCTTCCGTGAGAGCCGCCGCGCCCTCGTGCTCGATCGCCTGCTGCCAGAAGCCCTGCAGCGGAATCCAGATCGCTCCGGCTTCGGCTGCCGCCTGTTGTGCCGCCCGCTGAAAGTCGGCGAGCGTGTCCATCCAGGTGAGATATTCCTGCGGCCAGGGGAAGAGGAAGGGTTCAAGAACCATGAGCGCAGCTCCGGTGGTCTTTTTAATGCGTGCCAGAATCTCCGAGAGCAGTGCGCCATATTCCGCGGCATCATAGCCGCCGGAGGCGCACAGGAAAGCGCTGACATCGTTGATCCCCACCAACAGGGAGACCACGTCCGGGCTTCTTGCCAGACAGTCCTCCTCCAGATCACGGAGGACCTGCCATGCAGTATACCCATTATGTCCCCTGTTTGTCAAATGGCAGTCCTCTTTTGCCAGAAATTTTCGCAGAATACGAACATAGCCGGAACCGAGAGGCTCCGGCCGGACGTCCCACAGGCGGCCGCAGTCCGTGATGCTGTCGCCCAGGAAAATAATTTCTTTCATACGGATATTTCTCCTATCCTTCGAGAATCTTCACATAAAACACCCGGTCTTTGGGGCCGTCAAATTCGCAGAAATATACGTCCTGATCGTCGCTCAGGACGAGCTTCCCTTCCTCCAAAATCAGCGTGCTCTCCGCACCGCATGCAAGCGCTTTCAGAT
>JAJQCL010000080.1:0-584 GCA_021202715.1 Lachnospiraceae bacterium | reverse complement strand
TGGGCGTGGGAGTTGGAATGGCGGTAATTGCGATTCATACTGGGAAATGCTTTCTCCATGCCGTAGATCAGATCCCGCACCGCGTCCGGATCGGAACTGGGGCCGATAACGATGGCCGTCGTGGAATGAGGACAGAAGACGACAGCCAGACCGTCCAGAATCTGTGATTCGGTGATGTCCTGACGGACTGACTCGGTGATGCGCACCAGATGCTGGTGTTCCGCAATATTCAGTACATGCTTGAAAAGTGTCTGCTTCATGATCTTTGCGTGCCTCCTGACAGAAAGACCGGGCTTCTGTGCCGTGCCCTGAGGAATCGTTGGATGTTATTACATATGAGGCCATTATAACACAAAAAATCCGCGTTGACTATTTCAAGATTTTCTTTCTGTATATTTCTTTTGCTTTTAGCCGGTCGTTTTTTCTTGTACGACGGAAAAGGACGGATCTGTGCGAGAAGGAGCCTGCCGAAGGGACGTTTGTTCTCCGGCTTATATTGACAAATGTCGCTTTTCCACGTATATTTACAATGAAAGTCCCGGACGGCGGCTGTGTGGACTGCATGCTCGCATGCAAGGACACAC
>JAJQCL010000059.1 GCA_021202715.1 Lachnospiraceae bacterium | reverse complement strand
TCCAGCATGTTGCTGTGCGTCTGGAATACATTGATCGCCGGATACAGTCCCTTCTCCGCCACCTTGCGGTCGAGCACGATCTGCCCGTCCAGATGAGAGGAAATGACCTGCACGGCCTCATCTGTGATGTCGTCCGCCGGGATATAGATCGCCTGAAATGAGGTGATGGACCCGTCCGGCGTGGAATTAATGCGCTCCTCCACCATACTCACATCGCTCTCGATGGTGGCCGGATAACCGCTCTCGATCGGCATCCGGTTCAGCTCCGCGTTGATCTCGCTGACGGCCTGCACATACCGGTAAATATTATCGATAAACAGGAGCACATCCTGCTTCTTCTCATCCCGCAGATACTCGGCCAGCGTCAGCCCGGAGAAGACGGCCTTGTTTCGCGCCACGCTGTTCTCGCCCATCTGTCCGAAGACGATGGACATCTTATCCAGCAGCTCCGCTTCGAGCATTTCATCATAGAGCTCCTTGCCCTCGCGGCTTCTCTCGCCGACACCGACAAAGACGCTGTTGGAACCGCCCTTGGTGTACACATTATGGATGAGCTCCTTGATTAGCACGGTCTTTCCCACCCCGGCGCCGCCCAGAAGTCCCATCTTGAAGCCCTTCTGCATGGGCGCGAAGAAGTCCAGCACCTTGATGCCGGTCCACAGCGGACTTCCGTCGATGTTGATCTCCTCCATGGACAGATTTCGGGCATACACGTCCCGCACCTGCTCGCTGTTCGCGGGAAGCGCGTCGATCGGCCGCCCGTAGCTGTCATAGACCCGTCCGAGGATCTGATCCGAATACTCGATGGTCAGCGCCTGCCCCGTCGTATATACATCGAGGCCCCGCGTGAGTCCCGACACGTTGGACAGCGGGATACAGAAAGCTGTACTGCCCTCGACCTCGAAGACCTCCAGCTGATATTCTTTTTCACCCTTGCGGGTCGTCAGGATCTCTCTGTTCCGGACCTTCTTTCCTGTGAGAAGGACCGAAACATTCAGGTCCGACACGGAGATGATTCTCCCTGTAACTTCCGTTCCGCCCATTTTCAGGACCCCTTTCCTGTCTTTTTCGTATAATTCTCAATCACCTTGCGGAATTCCTGACTCCGGCGCTCGCGCCGGTCGCGCATGAGCTGTTCCTCCTCGCGCTCTTCGATCTTCTTCAGGGACTCCTGCGTGGTATTCTGCCGCATGACATTCTCCGAGGCAAATCCGCTGATGTTCGCGAGCTCGATCTCGTACAGCACATAGGTCAGTACGATCCCCCGCAGGATCTCGCTCAGATCGCCCTCGATCAGGAAATCCTCCCTGTAACGGCTGCGGTCCTCGTTCGCCGGAACCTCGATGGGGAAGATCTTTCGATTCTCCAGCTCGCTGGTGGTCGAATTGATGTAGCGGTGATAGACCACATGGATCGAGGAATACTCCCGTTCTTCAATACCGCGGCGGATCAGCTCCTCCATCTGCGGCAGGCGGTTCTCGAAATCATCCTTGCTGAAGCGCAGCGCGACGCCGCTTCTCGGCGTTCTCAGCTTCTTGCCGATGACGACCTTCTCCCCCTCATCCTCCAGCATGAGATTGTTCACGAGGGAATTATAGTTCGCGCAGAAGCCGTAATCGCTGCCGATGTAAAAGGTCAGCGACGGCCGGGTCGGATCCGCTTTCATGATGGATTTATCCAGCACCAGATTGCGGTTATTCATGATCTGATCCAGCATCTCATAGAGCTCGTCACTGAGCATCATGTATTTCACAGCCTTGCGCTTGGCCGCATCGACCCGCACCAGCGCGTGAAAATTCATGACCTTCACGATATTTTTTATGTTCATTCCTTTTCCTCGAACAGAGACCGGAAGCTCTGGACGATCTCGTCCTCGCTCATGGGACTGTACTTATACTGACACAGGCCCTCGAGGATCTTCTCGCCGCGGTGGATCTTCTCCTGCAGCTCCGGGCTCATCTCATCCATGTTGGACAGCTGGTACACCTCGCGGGTCTCCAGATAGCTCAGCAGCTCCCGGCGCACCTTCGCGCCCAGCTTCTTCACCGCCGGCGTCTGCACGGCGCCGCCCAGGCGTGAGACCGAGAGCCCGTAGTTGATGGCCGGTTTCTGGTTCTGATCGAAGGCTTTCTTGCTCAGAACGATCTGTCCGTCGGTGATGGAAATGATGTTGGTGGTGATATATCCTGTGATATCTCCGCCCTTGGTCTCGACGATAGGAAGGATCGTGATGCTGCCGCCGCATTTGTGCTGGCAGCCCTTCTCCAGCAGCCGACTGTGCGTATAGAAAATATCCGGAGGATAAGCGTCCCGTCCCGGAACCTTCCCGATCAGAAGACTGATCTCCCGGTAATTGTCCGCGTGTCTTTTGAGATCATCGATGACGACCAGCACGTCATTTCCCCGCATCATATATTTCTCGGCGATGCTGAGACCCACATAGGGCGTAAGGTAAATGACCGGCGGCGCGTCATCGTTGGTCGCCGCGAGGATGATCGTATAATCCATGGCGCCGCGTTTGGCCAGCTCGGCGTAGGTCTCCTTCACGCTCTTCTTCGTCTTGCCGATCGCGATATAGATACAAAGGACGTCCTTGCCGCGCTGATTGACGATGGCATCCAGCCCGATCTGCGTTTTCCCGGTCTTCTTATCCCCCACGATCAGCTGCCGCTGTCCCTTACCGATCGGGTAGATCAGATCGATGCCCGCGATCCCCGTCTCCAGAGGACGGTTGACCGACGTACGATCCATGATCGGCGTCGTCGGGTTCTCGACCGGGATATATTCCAGATCCGCGAAGGTCTGTCCCACCAGACGGTCCGTGCCGAAGATATCCACCACATGACCGATGGAATGCTCCGAGTAGGCCGCCTGGAAAATCTCTCCCGTGGCCACCACCTCGTCGTCCACATAGATGTCATCCCGTTTGTTGACGACCGCCACCATGACGCTGTTGCGGCGGATGTTGTTCACATAGCCTTCTGAATGCCCGCCGATCAGCACGCGCTCATTGAACATCGCGCCGTCCAGGCCGTTCACTTCCAGGATATAGCTCTGCACGGATGCCACATAGCCCACCTGACGCATGTTGTCCACCGAGGGGCGCAGCGCCTTCTTCTGACGTATGGTATCCTGTATAGACTGTTCCATAGCTTCTCTCCTTATATGCTGTAATCCAGGACTCCGTCACCCATTCTCACGCGGATGCCCTCATGAATGGCGGGATCATATTCCAGGTAAATCTCCTCACCGGTCGTCTCATCCGGTCCGGGAGATCCTTCCCGGCTCTTCTCGCCGCAGATAACCCGCACCCGGGGATCGTACAGCATACGGTACTGGCGCACCCGATCCATCCTTTTGATGGGATCCGGATAGTCCCGGATCGGCGCGATGCGCTCAAGCGCGGAAAGCTCCTCCCCGTTCAGGCTGGCGTGCAGAAGCTCCTCCCGAAGCGCAGGGGACGCAGTCACCAGTCTGTACTGAAAATCAAAATCCAGCTTCTCCAGAATCTGCCCGCTGAGCTCCCAGTCCCGCTCCGGCGCCCGGCTCTGCTGTGCGACGGCCCGGATCAGACCCTCGTAATCCAGATCCATCCCGTCGCGGATCGTGCGGTACAGATCCAGCGCCTCACGGTCTGAGTAGGAAACTCCGGACTGATAAAAGAGGCTGGAGCTGCTTCCCTCCCGTTTCACGGAAGAGGCGCTTCCGATCTGACTGCCCGCCCTGCGGGCCGCCGCTTCCTGTTCCTTCACTCTCTGCGTGACCTCCCGGAGCCGTTCCTCCGTCTCCGAGAGCTCTGCCAGCTTCTCATCCAGCGCGCCGGTACACCGCCCCATCTCCCGCGAAAAGTGCATCTGAACCTGACGGTTCGTGATGACAACCATTTGCCGGATGATGAACACGAGAAAGACATTGAGCGCCGCCATGACGAGCAAAACCGCAACATATAATATCAGCATCTGTCCTGTGCCTCCCGTCTGCGCCGCACGCCGTTACACCGTCAGTGGATTGAAGAAAAGCAGGAAGAAGACAAAGGCAAAAAGCAGGAGCAGGAGGACCGTCAAAACGATCGCTACGACCATGACCCCCTGAATGATATCGCTCTTGGTCTCCGGATTTCGTCCGATTGCTTCCACCGCCCGTGAGCCGAGGATCCCGAACCCGATGCCGATTCCCAGGAATGCCAGTCCGAGCATGACGCCGATCGCGCCCATAGTCTCTGTCAGAATGCTTTCCATTGCTAACTACCCCTTTCTGTTTCAGAAATGCTTATTCTTCACCGGAAGCCGCGGTCGTCTCCTCCGAAGAGGTCTGACTCTGCGCGGCGGCCTCGGCTGCTTCCTCATAGGTCTTCTGCGCTTCCTCCGCCAGCTCCGCGGCCGCTTCATAGGTCGCCTGCGCGTCCGCCACGAGGGCTGCCGCCGCCTCATAGGTATCCTGCGCATCCTGCAGGATCGCTTCCAGCTCCTCTTCACTGTAGGTAATGACCGTGCCGCTGCTGGAGGAGGAGGTCGTATCGGTTGTACCGGAGCTCGTCGTCCCACTCGCATAGACACCGGCCGTCAGCCCGTCGTCTCCGTTGCTGTAGAAGACATCCATTCCATAATACGGATTGCGCACCACCTGATGGTCGATCTCAGCCCAGGTGCTCCCGTAGACTCCGGCTGCCAGAATGCAGACATATTTGTTCTCATTCGAGGTCTCGTCGCTCGAGGACGGAATGAAGGTCGTGGTCTTAAAATTACTGATCGTAGCGCCTCCGGAACTCATGAACGAACTGATGCTCGAAGTGACATTCAGGCAGTCATCCTCGTAGGTCGTCAGATAGGAAGAACTCGGGGTGCCGTCCCAGGTCGAATCCTCGCCCAGGCCGATCGCGAAGATATACACCTTATCCGGCTCCTCCGCATTTGCATCGATCTTCAGCGGCATCATCACATACTGCATGGCCACGCTTCCCACCGTAAGCCAGTTCTCCAGCTCCTCGGTGCGCACCGACGTGTAGTCTGCCTGCGCGAGATTGCCCTCGCTGTCGTAGTAGCAGAAGGCGATGCTGTAGGTCGTATCCGGATCCAGGCCCGTGAAGGTCACGTAGGAATCCGACTGACTGGCGGAGATCTTCTTTACCGAGCTCTCCAGGGTCGCGTCGCTCTCCATCAGTTCCTTGATCTCGGTTGCGTCGTTGACGACCGAACCGTTCTTCGTGTAGACCGGCCACAGCCAGACCTCACCCACCGCATAGTAATTGAACGGATCATACATCGTCAGATCGACCGTCACACTGGAGGAGGTAGATTCCGCCTTGCGGATGTAGAAGGAGGCCAGCAGCTTGATGATGTCCTCATCGAGACCGCTTCCCGAGCTCCCGGCGCTGCCGGTCCCGCCGGTGCCTCCGGTTCCGCCCGTGCCTCCGGTTCCGCCCGTGCCTCCGGTGCCACCCGTGCCTCCGGTTCCGCCCGTTCCGCCGGTGCCGCCATCGCCGCCATCGCCGCCGTCTCCGCCGTCGCCGGCTGCGCCGCCGTCGCCGCCCGTTCCTCCGTCGCCTCCGGTGCCGCCATCGCCACCGTCTCCGCCGTCGCCGGCTGTACCGCCGTCGCCGCCCGTTCCTCCGGTACCGCCGCTTCCGCCGCTGCCACCGGATCCGCCGGACCCGCCGGAAATGGTATAGCTGTACGTCTCGCCGTCCTCAAATTCATACTCCGACACGGTCGCCAGGTCGATGCTGTAATCTCCCATCTGTACGGTGCCGCTCCCGAGATCCCACTCGAAGCTGTTCGTCTTCAGCACGGCGTCGTTCAGCAGCTTCACACTGGTCGTCCCGTTGATCACCCGGGCGTTGCCTGCGGCATCCACGATCACATACAGGTAGCCGTCCACGCTCAGAAGGCCGTCGTCCGTATAAATGTTATCTCCGGTGATGACGTATTTGTTGTCATCCAGCTTGCAGAACCGGGATGTCGTCAGATCGTCCAGCGTGTACTGGCCGTCCATCGCCGTCACAGTGCCGTCCACGTCGAAGACATACTGGCCGCCGTAGACGACCACCTCCGTCCCGGCCGGCGTCTCGGAGACGGTGCTGTCTCCGAGCTCATAGGTGTCCTCGCCCACGGTCAGCACATAGCTGCCGCTGAGGCCCTTCTTCACCGTGCCCGCCTGTTCGAGCTTGATCTGCGTATAAACGTTGTCGTAGATGATGGTGCCGGACGCCACCTCGTACTCCTCCGACTGGGCGCTCACCACCATCGTGACGGCCACCGCCAGCCCGGCCAGTATGAAGATGACACAGGCAGAAAATATCACCATCACAGTTTTCGCTTTTCTGTTCAGACTTCTCATTTCTCCGCCCCTCTCTACAGTGACGTAGTTCCCGCAATCGAATATTCGTTGTTATCACTATCGTAGAAATAGATCGTATAGTTCGACGTCCCGGATATGTTCGCGGCCGACGTGTCATCGAACACCAGAGAACAGGTACTGCCGCTCCAGGTCAGTGTGCCGGTCGTCGAATACGAGACCCCGTTGTTGGTAATGGTCACCTGCGCCTTGGTCAGACTGGTGTACCCCGTGCCGTCCGTCACTTGAATGCTCAGCGTACGGCTGCTCTTGATGTAGCTGAGGTAGACGCTCAGGATCTTGATGCCGCTCGCATCCGTCATCGTCAGACGGGAGGTGATCGTCGAGTTGCTCTTACTGCTCATCAGACAGATATTCCCGTACGCATCCACTTCGTCGCTCGTATGCTTGGTGCCGCACGAGCAGGTTCCGTCCGACGTATGCTGGATCCCGTCGTAAACGCCCCAGATCTCGATATAGTAGCTCCGTCCATACTGTGTGTTGGCGCTATAGATAAATGTGGCCAGTGTTCCCGCTGTATAAGTCTTATAGGTGCTGCCGCTGAGCGTCCCGAACTTTGCACTCAGCTCCTCCTCGGAGTAGGTCACCCCGTTCACCGTCTCAGCATTTCCATAAACCTTCACATAGTAGGCTCCGTCCGTCAGCGTGCCCGAACTCGTGTACGCGCCCAGCCGATAACTGTTATCCGAGACAGAGACGCTCACCGTCATATCCATCCCGCTGCTGCTGCTCGTGCTGTAGGAAGCCGTCGCATCCATCGTTGCCGAATAACCGGCATCAATCGTGATGGTCGTCGAAGCGGTATTCGCTGTCGTATAGCCCATCGCCACGATGGCGTCCAATGTTACCCCGTCCGCCTCATCGGCCCACTCAAGACTGTCTGTCGTAAAAAGCGTTGCGTTGGCTCCATAAATCAATGTCGGATCCTTATAGCAGAGCCGGGCCTGCAGTGTATAGGTCACGCCTGTCTCCAGTACACTGCCGAGATAGTCGGACAACTCGAAGGTCACCGTGGAGTATACTCCGTAGACAGATGTATTCAGCTTGTAGCCGGTGTAGATCCGGCTTCCCGTGCTTCCGTCTGCCAGATAGTAATCCGTATAGGTGACCGCCGCCGCGGTATAGCCGGACCCGATCACCGCCATCAGATCCGCATTATCCAGCACGACATTTCCGCTTGCATCAAGCAGCCGGTACTCCACATAGAGGTCGCTGGTGGTCAGCGTGTTGTTAAAGCTCAGCTTCACCTCCAGCTCCTTACTCGAATAGCCGGAGACCTCGTACGTGGCGCTCAGCGCGCTCACATAGGAGGGCGATTTCGTGTACAGCCGCCACCAGACATCCTTGGCTTCCGTATAATAGTGGAACCCGGTCGTCCCCGTGCAGACGTACTTCCCGCTGGAATTCCCGGCGTTATCGACGATGTACTGTTTATAGGTGCTGAGATCCGTCGAGGACGTATACTGAATGGCATTTCCATTTGTATCAGCCAGCGGCAGCACATAGAGCCGCATCGAGTAGGTCTTATCACCGGTCAGGTCGGCCGTCAGGTTGCTGATGTCTACATCAATCTTCCACCCGGTGTCGCTGTCGTAGGTCAGGTCATCCACTGAGATGGCGCCGACGCCCACGAGAGCTCCCGACGCCACGCTGGCGCCGGAGCTGTCGGAGTAGGTATAGGTGGACGCCGCGTTCCACATCGTATTATAGATGCTCACGGCTCCGGTCAGGTAGCCATTGCTGTCTGTCCAGTCGGCGTCGATCAGCGTTCCCTCATTACTGATATAATACCCCGATGAATTGGCGGTCGACGAGCGCTCGGTATTCTCATAGATCTCGACAAAGATCCACGGCAGATACGCCTGCTCCACCTCGGAGGAGCCGCCCGATGTGCCCGTACCGCCCAGCCGCCGGTAGCTGTACTGGCTGATGCTGAACTCCACATTCGTTTTGTTGTAGGAGGGCGTGATCACCGTCTTCCCGGAGGTGGTGATCTCTGTGGTCGGCATGACGAAGCTGACGGCTTCGCTGGCAGAGAGAGTCACCGTACTGCCGTCCTCCAGCTTGAGTGTCACGCTCTCGCTGGTCGCGGAGAGGTCCGTCGTATATTGCGCCGTGAAAGCGGCATCGACCACGCCCAGCGCACCGAACACCAGATTCTCTTCAGTCTTGCCCTCATCGTTCCAGCCTGCGGTTGCCGCGGCTTTAAAAGTGCTGTCGGTCATGGCCCAGTCGCCGACAACCGTTTGCTCTGTCAGCGTCAGCGTCGTCTGATAGCCCAGATTATCCGTTCCCAGAAGACCGGTATAGTTTGTGCGGTAGGCTTTCATGCTGAGCGTGCTGCCGCTGAGCGTGTAATCCCAGAGCTTCCAGATCGAGTTCGTGATCACACTCCCGTAGCTGTTGAGCTGTGAGCTGCTTGACCGGGTATACCAGGTGTCGTCGCTCTGTTCACGCACCGAATATGGATAATACGCAGTCGAGCCGCCGAAGCTCCACAGCGTTATGGTTATATCACTGTCGCCGTTCTTACCCACAAGCGTCGTCTTAGTGCTCGTGCCTGTATCAGAATCATAGCCTGTGGCGTCTTCTATGTAGACCGTCTGGTTGGTGCCATAGAGGCCGGTATCATAGATGATCCGCACAACGGCATAGGCCGAACGGCTCGGCGTATAGCCAGACAGGTTCCCCAGCTCCAGCCGGGCCGCGGTCCCGTCGGCCGTCGGGTCAAAGGAGACCACCGTAGTCTCCAGCAGCTCATACACATTGGACGTTGCGGTCTCCTGATAGACGGTGACCTCCAGCGCCGCGATGCGGTTCTTGATGTATGTGCTGGTCGAATCGGAGAGCCGGAAGTTCAGGTTGTTGGTATCCATGGTCGCGATGACCTGGGCTCCCTCAGTTCCCGTAATCAGGTCTTCCTCACTGTAAATCCTCTCGCAGTACCGGCTTGCCGCTGCCATCGTGAAAAGCGAGGGATGGGTATAGCCCAGTCCCGGGCTGTTCACCGCGGAGGTCGTGCGCGTCGTGTAGGTGCTGTCGTTCAGGCTGCGCCCCAGGAAGAGATAGTACAGACCACCGGCGGCGGGGGTCTCCTCGTACATATCCACGGTAAAGCTCCCGGACCAGCCCGCGCCGTTCTCATTGATCGTGATGTCCGTGTCATTCGATCCCTGACTGTAGCCGCTGAAGGCAGAGGCAATGTCCGCAGAGCTCATCATCGTGAGGGCTGTCATCGCCGTATCCGGGAAGGGAACGGTCTCCATCGAATAATCGTTGCTCACATAGGTGACGAGGTCGCTGGTCGTGTCCGTGGAGGTGCTGTAGGAGCTGCTCATGATGAAGCCGTTCTCCCAGTCGACTCCGTTGTATCCACCGGCCTCTGTATATGCCTCCAGCCAGGTGGTCAGCACATGCGAGATCTGTCCGTCTCCCGCTATCTCGTCGTTCGTCGCGACATCGATCTGCCCCAGCGAGGAATCCGGGTCATAGACCTCGAAATTCCAGTACTCCAGGCCATTCTCATCGGTATGGTCCAGCGTCAGCTGCACCAGAGGGCTCTGACGATCCATCTGCATGGGCGCCGTACGCAGCAGATTAACGTTCGACTGGGAATAGCTCTTATTGTCATAGGGATAGTTGTAGTCCGCCTCCCCCGAGCTGTCCGTCGTATAGCCGTCCAGCACCGTGTAGGCCACCATATAGGTCTGCCCCCGCTCCAGCTGATCCGTATAGTAAATGAAGGTTCCCGCCGAATTCTGGGTCAGGCCCTCCTGGCCCTTCCCGGTCTCCGCAAGCAGCTCGTCATTCGTCGTATAGATGATATCAAGCCCCGGCGCCGTGGCAGTCGTCACCCCCCAGTCATCCAGATTGATCTCGATGGAGATGATCTTATCCGCCCAGTAGCTGTCGGCATCGTCCTCTCCGGCGTCCGCCGCCAGACCCGCCTGAACGATATCCGCAAAACTGCTGGTTGAATGAATCGCTCCTCCGTCCGCCGTCAGACAGTCATTGTAATCCGCCCAGTCGTCATAGAGGAACAGGTAATACGTGATCGTATCAATGGTCGTCGAGGTATAGTCGACACTCAGGCGGTAACCGCGGATCGTGTCTGAATCGAGCGCCGGATCAACAGCCACACCGTCGCTGGTGATGCTGTACGCCGTTCCCGTCGCCGAGGTACTGTTCACCAGCGGCACAAAGGACACCGCTCCCTCATACTCCGACGGCAGAGACGGCTCCACGCCGCCATTCTCATAGGTATCCGACGTCGTCGTGAAAGGCAGCTCATTCGCGTAGCCGCTGATGTTGCTCGAACACTCTTCCGTAAAATAAGTACTCGAGTTGTATGTATAGTCATACACCGCCGTCACCTTCATGGTGATCGAGGTATACTGGGTCAGATCCACGGAGAATTTCTTTGCGTCCACCACCAGCAGTACTGACGGGTTCGATGAATCCTCCTCGTAGCTGTCGCTGACGACGGCGGAAATCTCTCCGTCAAGATACTGCGCCAGCGGACTGGACGAGGTACACCAGACCGAGGTCGTTGTATCCGTATAATAATACAAAGAATAGAGATCAATCACGCAGCTGTCTACCTCCAGATTGCTGCTGTAGGCTGTAATCTCAATGGCGCGGGTCGCATTGACCTCGATCGGATAGCTGTCATCGCTGCTGCTCACCCCGGTCACGCTGGCCACGGATACCGCGAAAGCCATCTCGCCGTAATCGTCGGAGACGTTCTCCACATTGTAATTCACCGTGCCGGTCTCACCCACCTCGCTGTACGAGGTTGTGGCATAGATCGCCGTCCCCAGGTTCTTCGTCGTACTCGTCGCATCGCTGTATTTCACATTGCCGCTGACCTGGAAGGAATAGTAGCTCTCCGCCTCCAGGCCCCAGATATTCACCGGCAGATACAGCAGATAGGTGTCCTCATCGTACACATAGCCGTCCGCCAACGCGTCATAATAGTTCGTTGTGTAGTTATCATAGTCCGTTGTGCTTGCCGGTTCGTAGTAGATCGTCTTCGAATAGTCGGAGCCGCTGCTGATCACCACCGTAATGGTCGCGTTCTCATCAATGGTATAGCCCGCCAGACTCGTATTCACGACCAGGCAGCCGTACATCCAGCTCGGCCCCACGGAAAGGTCATAGTTGTACACATAGTCCGGAAGATATGTCAACAGCCCGGACGTCGTATAGTCATCCGTTGAAAACAGCGTCGTATCCGCCGGTTCGAACCACACGACCGCCTCACCGGTCCCCGTCGTCATGGTACTGCTGATCATCAGCGTATAATCCTTCTCGTTATCGTTATAGGAGATCGTACACTGAACAACATAATCTGTATTATACTGTATAACATCCTCGTCAACATACAGCTCGATGCCCTGACTGCTGGTCGTCGACTTGGTCTGTACCAGCGTGAGCGCGTCGTCGTTGTCCGTGTCTATCGAGTAAATCTTATAGGTATAGCTCTCGATGGCATTGTCATTGTCCACCAGGCCGTTCAGATAGATCGAATAATAGCCGTCCCCGGACTGCTTGTAAACGAGACTGCCGGCCGTCGGCGTCGCTTTCAGCGTCGAACCCGACAGAGTCTGGCCGGACTTGAAGACTGTCTGCACCGAAGCCTCGTAGCCCTGCGGCTCTTCCTCTCCGTCGCTGTCCTCGCTCGCCCAGTTATCACTGAGGCCGTCAACCTCCCAGATATCATTGATGGTCTCGGAGGTGTACAGAGCGTCACTGGTATACAAAGTCACCGTATACGGGATGTTGGAGGACAGACCGATCAGGGAAGCCTCGTCGTCATCCAGCACCGAGAAGACCTGTGTCAGCTGCGTGGAGTCGTTCAGATTGATGATATCGCTCCAGAGAGTATAGTACTTCGTCTCCCCGTCCTCATCCGCACCCTCGAATGTCACCTTCAGCCGGGCCGTGTTCGCCGTCGAGTAATCCTTCAGTTCCAGCGTGACCTGCACAGACGCCTGATCCAGCGCGGAAGCTTCCATCGTCACACCCTCGCTGGCCGTATAGAAGGTTCGGGTCGCAAACGCCTTCGTCCCGGTCACATCCCCGCTGGCCGAAGTCACTCTGTACTGACAGTAAATATTGATCCGATACTCCGTATCCGGACTCAGGCCCGTATAAGTAAGCTCGATCTGATTATCCGAATTCGACTCCGGGATCGCCGTGTCAAAGCCTTCATATTCATCATATTCCATCGTGACCACCACACGCCCCGTGGAGGTCTCGATGATTTCTACATAGTTATCCTGATACTGGAGGGTATCCGTATCCTCGGCATAGAAGTCGAAAGTAACCGTGGAGCAATCGTAGCTGATATACGAAATCAGGACCTGACCAAGCGCAGAACCCAGCTCACCGCTCGAGGAGCTGCTGCTGCTCGCCGTACTGCCGCTGCTCCCGCTCGCACCGTCTGTCCCCGAAGAGCCGGAGGAACCGTCCGTGCCGGAGCTGCCGTCCCCGCCGGATGTCCCGGAACTGCCGTCCCCGCCGGATGTGCCAGAGCTGCCATCCCCGCCGGATTCACCGCTCTCGCCGTCTTCCCCGGCTTCCCCGGCGTCTCCGTCGTCTCCCGCATCTCCGTCCTGGCCGTCTTCGCCTTCGTCTACGGCCTCACCGGCTTCCCCGGCCGCGCCGCTCTCGCCGTCCTCACCGTCTTCCCCGTCAACGACATTGAACTCGAAGGTGGGCGGCGTCCAACTGGTCGCGCTCGTCGACTGCACCGCGATGCCTGTGCCGCTGGCCAGATCCAGAGCGACATCCGAGATCGTATACACAGTCTCTCCGGTAGCATCCAGGACAGAACGGGTCCCCAGATCGATGGTTACCCCGTTATTCAGCGTCAGGAAACAACCCTCTGCCACTGACCTCCACAGAGAGTCCTCATTCGCGATCTGGACGATGTTCTCCTCCGGATATTCGATCTCAAAATACCCGCTCGTGATCTCATGCTCCGAACCGTTGGCCAGAGTGAGCGTCATCCCGTCTCCGGCCTGCACGAGAAATTTATCCTCCGAGAGCACCCAGAGGAAATTCGTGAAGCTCAGCTGGGTATCATTGTTGTCGATGGTATAAATCTCCCCGGAGTTCGTCATCACCATCTTCTCCGCCAGATAATAAAACTCCAGAAGGCCGTCCGTCACCTCATCGAGGTCTGCCAGCATCCCCTCCTGAAGCGCACTGATGGAGACATCCGTATAGTGAATATAACTCGCAGAAGAAACCTTCTCCGTGCCTCCGAGGGAACTCTCGAAGACAATCCCGCCCTCCGAACTGGTACGGTATGCGGTCCCAGAGGCAAAATAAGCCACCGTGACCGTGTCCGTGTCGCTCTCCTCCGCCAGTATGTACCCGTCCGCGGCGAATGTTGTCTTGATCTGATTGTACCTCCATATGGAAAGTGTACCCGTCAGCACGCCGAATACCGCTACGATCGATACAATCAACAGTAATCTTCTTCTCATAGCCGAATTAACCTCACCGTCTTCTGCTTCGTAATTTCGCCAAAATGTGCCTGTTTGCCATCGTTTTGCCTACTCATACAGTTCATAATAACATACCCTATAAAGGATTTCCATAGATTTTATGCGCAAAGTACAAAAAAATAATTTTGTAGTGGCGTAAGGCATGGCAAAATCTTCTTATCTTAAGTTAGCGTATGAAAAAAATGTGAAGCTGTTGTGACAAATCCATGGAAAAAGAAAGAAGGAAAATCCCTCCCGCGCAGGCATACCCGACAGGAGCCCGGTCATAAACTGTAAAAACAGGTCCCCGGGGGAATTCTTTGAAAGAATATATAGAAGAACGTGTCACGAAGATCGCCCATTACATCGTCGATTCGAATGCGACGGTCCGACAGGCCGCAAAAAAATTCGGTGTGAGCAAGAGTACCGTCCATAAGGATGTCACCGAACGGCTCCTCCTCCTCAATCCCTCTCTGGCCGCTGAGACCCGGAAGGTGCTGGATGTGAACAAATCCGAGCGGCATATTCGCGGAGGGATGGCAACAAAGGAGAAATATCTGCACAGGCCAGGGTGAGAGATCCCTGCAAATCAGAAAATCCCGGCGTCAGGGGAAAACTCTGCGCAGGGATTTTATACGGTTCACGCGTTCATTCTGACGCTTTGATACCTGATAACGCAGTCCGCAATCCCATGACGAGTTCAGGCAGATCAAAAAAAGACATCAAAAAATGCCCAGAGCCGGAATCGAACCAGCGACACGAGGATTTTCAGTCCTCTGCTCTA
>JAJQCL010000090.1 GCA_021202715.1 Lachnospiraceae bacterium | reverse complement strand
CACGACCAGATCCTCTCCATGCGGACCATAGACCCGGCCTTCTGTCAGAAAAGATGCAAACCGTTCCTCGTGGGCGGCGTAATAGGCAGCCCGGGCACGCATGACGCCCAGTCCGAATCCCTTCACCCGGGGAGCGGGAAGTCCCGCTTCCATCGCCACACGGCACAGGGGATCCACCGGATCTGAGACTACGGCAAAGAGTCCCTTAAAACCCACCTTCACCGCACGGCCGGCGATATCCCGCACCAGACCGGAGTTGGCGCCGAACTGTGCCATACGGACATCTCCGCCCTCTCCCACCGGCGGCACACGCAGGGAAGCACAGAAAAGAAAAACATCACAATCGAAGAGTTCCCGCTCCGACAGGATCCGCACCGGGGGCAGAGACCGTGTCTCCCCCGGCGGAAGGATCTGATTCATCTCGAATTCAAATCGCTCCGGTACGTTTTCCCGCACATCATAGATACCGATCTCCGAAAGACAGTCTGCTCCCAGAAGCTTCAGTCCCGTCAGCAGCATACTCCCCACATCTCCAAGAGCAAAGAGGTGCACTCGCTTCTTCTCCCCGGCAAGCCAGCTCATATGAGAGGGGTCACCCACAAAAAATGTTTCTTCCTCGCTTTGTATTCCTGCAAGTTCCGACAATCGCATTTTATCTTCCTTTCATTATACGCTCTCATTATTTCTGCAGATTGGCCGGCATTTCCTGAAAATCATGGAAATATCCGGTAATGTTCTGCAGACGGACCAGTCTCTGGATGTCATTTTCAATGTACACCGTGGCCGGAAGATTCTCATTGTAGGACATAAACAGTCCCTTGTCCGGACAGGTCGGAGAGAGAATCACTTCACTGAGACGGTCGAGCGTCAGATTGCGTTCGAATTCACGCTGGTATTCCCGCTCCAGTACCTTCATGATATCGCGGGCATTTTCCAGGCATACCATGGAGAGATTGTATACCGGACCGATGTCCTCGCTTCGCAGGAAAGCCGGCGCCGCGTAAGGCAGGATCAGATTCACAGAAGTCAGCAACCCGGCCGCGTTCCGGCCGGCCGACCGGACGCTGTCCCCGCCGATGAACGGATAGAGGGTAGACTCCGTGAACCAGGACGTAATATTCGGGATAAAATAGACTCCCTCGGTCTTCAGACCGTACTGTCCGACGATATCCTGCCCGTTTGCTGTCAGTACTCCCAGAATCACCCGATCGATAGGAATCTCCGCTTCGCGCAGCATCGGAAGCAGAACCTTGAGACGGTATCCCTTGTGCAGGAGATCGTCGACCAGGATCACATCCCGGTCAAAGGAACGAATCGTACGCAGCTGAGTTTTCAGCGGCGAATAATTAGGGAATTCCTGAATCGTATATCCCTTCATATCCGCATTGAATACCTTCTCGGTGTGAAGCGCCTTGGTCACCGTGTTGGGCGTGACAAATCCGCGCAGCACCTTGCCGAAGGGTACGCACATTTTCTCTCCCAGCCTGCGGGGCGTACAGGGCTCATTGGGCACCTGATTTGCTTCCGTGATCATCCGCACCAGACGGTGGTGCATGATGGAAGAATCAATAGAGATCACGAGATTTCCCGGAGCGAATTCCGTCAAAGCCAGCTGCAGCTTCCGGTGGGCCTCCTCTACCACCTGATGCACATGAGGGTTGTCGTTCAGAGGCTCCTTGATCACTGTTTCAATATTCTTCATCAGCACATAGGGCTGATGCATATCCACTGCCATGACCGTTTCCGCCGCATCCTCCGGAGAAAAACGCACAAAGCCCTGACGCTGAAGAGTGTTTTCTGTCTTAAAGCGCCGACGTTCTTCCATTTCCGGTCTGCTATGGTACAGGCAATATGTATATCCTTTGGCCAGATAGTGGGCGAGAAGCTCCGTAATGAGCAGCTGGAAGAAATCATGGTATTCGCTGTCATCCGGCGCATACACCGCCTGAATCAGCAGGATATTCCCCCAGGCCAGATCGCGGATCTGGCGCACCATTTCCAGATCGCCGAACTCCCGGTAGAGATCCGCGCTCTCGATCTTCCGGGCGGCCGCCATCGCGATGGGCACTCCGCCCCGATCCCTGTCGTAGAGGATCGCCAGAGAGGCTCCGTCCGTCTTCAGACGGGAAATGATGCCCTGAATGTCCTTCTTCCGGTGAAGGACCGTGGCCGCCATCCTCTCCCACAGCTCCTCAGAGACATCATCGACCACATCACAGTCCACCGAACGGGTATGCAGGATGGGCTTGTACTGCGGTTCCCGCAGATACAGGTTATTCTCATAAATATACCGCTGCACCATGGGATCGATCAGGTTGGCGATGTCCCGGTTCCGGTCAATATTTTCCCGGATCCGTGTCGAGCTGATATCCTCCAGCTGCATGGGCAGAGAGAGCTCCACCACCTCCCCGAGAATCTTCCCATTATTCTTTCCGGCGGCATGAACCGCCACTTCATAATCCTCTCCGCGCCGCTGAAAAATGATATGATTAAAATGATGGATCGAATTCTCTGCCGGCGGTTTCTTGTAGGCCGAGGCGTTGGCCGTCACATCGCTCCCCTCCACGATATAGATCTCCTGTGTCGGGAACAGGGTCCGCAGCCCTTTCAGGTCCTCATTGTTGGCGATGTTTACGGGGATCTCATCCGGGAACATGAACACACCGCAGTCGGCCGCCGTCGACATGGAGGCGATCCTGCGCCGGATCAGCCGCGGCTGCGTCTTCTTGGACCAGGAAAATTCATCGATCGCCAGATAGACTTCAAAACCCAGCTTACGGATCTCCTCCACGATTCCCTTATGACTCAGGGTGAAGGGATCAAAGGTTCCCGGGAAAAATGCCACCTTCCCCCGGTCGCTGAAACCAAAGGACTCATGCTCCAGAAGATACTCGGAAATAAAACGGTAAATATGATTCAGCGCCGCCGCATTGATCAGGAAGTTCAGCTGATGCTCTGACCGGTTTTTCATAATATGAATCCCCTTCTTGGCCAGACTGCGGAAGATCTCACTCTTCGTCTCAAAAGGCATCGTTTCCGAACCAAAGATATACTCACCCAGAACATAACAGGCTTCCTGCGCCACCATTTCATGATCGTGAGACAGGCCGCGAAGGATCAGCCCCCAGAGGCGGCGCAGCCGGGCGCGATGTTCCTCCGGCGTATCCATATCATAATCGGCATACCGCTGCAGAAGCACACCGATGGTATCAAGCGTCACGCAGGCGATCGGATCGGCCGCCGATACCAGCATGCCCTCCAGAATCAGGATAATCTCATCCATCTCCTGCGGCCTCAGGAAAACAATCAGGTGCCCCAGATACTCAGGGATGTCCTTGGCGAACTCACTCTCGTCCAGCTCCAGTCCCTTGATCAGTTCCATGACGACCTCATTGCACTGTTCATGAGAGATCTGCCCCGCGATCTCCACGACCGTCTGTCCGGCCAGGTGGCGCACATCGCTGCACTCGGTTCCCGTCAGCAGATTGGCCAGATGCGTGACTGTGTGAACCGGCTGGCGGTTGGCGCCCCGATCCATCTGATATTTCAGGTAGTGAATATTGATCAGCTTGCAGATCCAGGGCGTAGCCGTCTTCAGGTTCTCCAGAAAGGCCTTGTTGATTCGATCTGCATCGTCCTTTCCGGTCCGGTACTGCGCCAGAGATTCGTAGGGGAGCCGCAGAAGTGTACCAATGGTACGCTTCAGATAGACGACGCTGATCACGGAATAGACTGGGACATTCTCCAGGATCTGCAGCCCATAGGAATGGATCATGGCGGAGTCCGCATCAAAGCGCAGCATTTTATGGAGAAAATTCAGAATCGAAACCTGCAGCTCCAGATCATCCACCGCCGTAAAATACAGAGCAAACTGCAAAAATGTCTCCAGCATCTCCTGCGAACACTGATCCAGAGGGATTTTCTGCAGCGCATTGAGCATGGCGAAGGCCGTAAAGGAATCCCAGTTCCAGGTCGAATAATATTTCTGAATCACGCACAGATAGTCCTCCCGGCGGCTCGGCCGACAGTTCGTCAGCACGGAATCCACCAGCGTCTCCATCTTATAGCCCAGCCATTTCCGGTGCTGTTCCGTCAGCTTGTGATCCGGCATCAGCGCCATGCCCAGATATTTCTCAAAAAGCTCCACCGAGGAAGAATCCTGCAGGAAGGGAATCATCCCCTCCGGAATCTCCTTGCGATACTCCACATCATAGTTGACGATCATCTGTCCCATGAGGGTCGCCGCCCCGGAACGGATATCTCCCTCCCGGTGCATCATCAGCTCATAGAGGAAATCAATCGTCATCAGCTTCTGCCGCTGGTTCATATAGGTGCAGTATTCACGGAAAATATTCAGATAGGTCCGTGTATTTTTCCAGTCCTTCTCACTGCGGGCCGTCTCCAGGATGGTCGTGAAGGAGGATTCATGGCTGAGGATATGCATCAGCAGAATGTTGTGGCTGATGGCCATGTTCTTATATTCATCTACGATCTCCGTCCCGCACAGCAGCGCTGTGTCCTTCTCCTGCGTCGGATCAGGAACCAGGCTCTCAAAATTCGTGTGAACGCCCTTTGTAATCATGTAGTTTTCAAAATCCACCAGCTTGCTGTACACCTTCTGGTAGCGCAGCCGCTTGGCATCGTCCACATTGTCCAGCTTGTTCAGGATGACGTCGAAGGACTCCTTTAACGTATAGAAATGAATGATCTCCGCCCCGTTCTCCCGGGTGCTCTTAACCCGGAAATCCGCGTAGATCAGCAGCAGGGATTCCAGGGACAGGTTCTCCAGCTCCAGATCCCAGGTGGAGTGGTTCGCGGCGATGTAGCCGATAAAGGGCATATCGTAACGCCGGAAGCACTGATCCGTGTAATAGTAATGCAAATAAGGGACGCGGCGGGCTTCCGAGTCCTTGCAGCCGAATTTGCCGATATCGTGCCCGATGGCGGCTCCCGACATCAGCGCCAGGTCCACCGGGACGCCGCAGGCCTTCATCTGCCGGGCCATATGTGTGGACACAAAATGAACCCCGGCAATGTGTCCGTTGGTATTAAAGGGTGGTATCTCCGCCCCGATGCGCATTAATTCCAGAAAATAGGTGCGATGGCAGAAGGCCAGAAAACGTTCAAATTCCTCACGGGCCTTACAGTCCTCAACCTCCGCCGCCGTCGGGAGAGAAAAATGAAGATCCGGCCGGAATCCATGAAAATCACGCTCTGCCTCAATGCAGACATGGAGCAGTTCCATATAGAAAATCTTGCCCATCTCATAGCAGGGTTCCATGACTCTGGGGAAATTCTCCGGGTACAGGCTGTATTTTCCGTCCGCATAAAGAAAAGGAAGCCACCCCTGTTCAGGTTCCGGTGAGAGCTGATCGAGAAGCTCCCGGGACGCCTCCAGGATCTCTTCACAGGACCAGGTCTCCTTCGGGCACAGCTCCTTCAGAGCACGCCGAAAGGACGGCTTCCGCAGCCGTCGGATCATCTCTTTCTTCGTAAGCCCCAGCTTCCTCAGCAGATCCCGTTCCGTCAACGCTTCCTCCAGCCGCTGCATCAGACTCTGGCTTATATCCACACTCATAGTATGCCTCCTGCCTCGTTGTTGCTTTCGCTATCATATGATACCTTACCTGAATTTTTTTTGCAATCATTCCTCCGCAAAAGCTAAGGAAACAAGGTCAAGTCCCCGTCATAGGATACATTATAAATCCCTGGAGGATAGACCATCATGAGTGATCTGGCAGCAACCAACTGCAATGGCGGGTGTGGATGCGACAGCGGCAACAGCTGCAGCAGCCTGATTTTCATTCTGCTGATTCTCTTCTGCTGCGGCGGATGCGGCAATGGATGCGGTGAGAACGGCATGAACTGTGAGGCATGGATCATTATCCTGCTTCTCCTGTTCTGCTGCAACGGGAACGGAAACGGCTGCTGCGGTTTCTAAGCGACTCTGCTAAGCTCAGTCATCGCCTGCGGCTCGACTTCGCTAAGCGCCGCATGCATACATGAAAGCAGCCAATCTACCCGAAGGGCATGCACAGCAAGCGTTCGCCTTCGGCTCCGCTTCTTGGGCTTTCATTGTAATCAGCGCAGAGTTTCCCGATGAACGGCGGCCGCCTTCTCCCATTTGAGAGGAGGCGGCCGCCTCTATTGTATTCATCAGACAGGAGCCGAAACGGTGTCCTGTGCGATTTCAAACGGTTTATTTCTGCAATTTTTTCCGCTCCGGCGGTTTCTCACGCTCTGCCTGACGGCGCTCCGCCCGTTCCTTCCGGCGGATGCACTCCTCATCGATCTCATAGACGGCATTTCCCTGACGTACCAGTTTTTCGTACATGGATCAGCCCCCCTTTCCGCTTCTCATATTGCAGTGTATGCCTCATCTTTTTCCCCGTTTCCGCATAGAATAACAGAGAAAAACCTTTCCAGGAGGTTTCGTTGTGAGCGATTCTCAAAACACGGACGCCTCTCCTTTCTCCGGCATGTCCCCGGAGAAGGTTCTGTTTCTGACACAGATGATGGGACAGATGCAGGGAAAAAACGCCGCCGCCCTCAAGTCCGTCCTCAGCGGGGCCGGTGCGGCCGCTCAGGGGCAGAACCTGCAGTTTTCTGATTCCGAGGCCGATCAGGTGCTCTCCGCTCTCCTTCCCAACATGTCCCCGGAAGAGAAAAAGAAGGTGGAGATGATGCGCAGCCTCTCACGTATCCTGTCTCTGCGGAGTAAAAAATAAAATCACGAAAAAGGGAGTCTGTCCATCTAAAGACAGGCTCCCTGCTCTCACATACGGACTGCGTCCGGCAACGACCGGAATTTTTTCTGCCGCCCAGCGTATCGATCAAAAGATAATATCGTTCTTTCGTGACAACAGCTTTGCACCGCTGACGATGATGAAGCTCCCGCAGAGAGCGCCGACCACGATGATCAGCGTCCCCAGGACAATATTCATAATGCCAGAGTGTTTCATCGTCTGATATACTTTTTCCATCAAGTTACCTCCCTATCGTCAGGTGTCGAACGGTCATGCATGTTCCGTCTCTGCAGGATCGGCATGCTGTCTTACAGAAGATCAGTTTTTCTGTACAAAATTGATCAGGCGTCCGGGTACGTAGATCTCCTTGACGATCGTTCCGGTCAGGCGGTCCGCCACGGCCTCACGGCCGGCAGCCAGCGCGTCCTCTTTGGAGAGATCCACAGGCAGCGTGATCTTCCCACGGATCTTGCCGTTGACCTGCACGGCGATCTCCGCCATTTTCTCTACGGTCTTGGCCTCGTCGTACTCCGGCCAGCTGGTCTGATACAGGTATCCGCCGTAGCCCTCGATCTCCCAGAGCTCCTCGGTGATGTGCGGGGCGACCGGGTTCAGGAGAACCAGCAGGATGCGGTAATCCTCCTTCGTGATCTTCCCGGCCTTGTAGAACTCATTGACCAGGTTCATCATGGCAGCGATTCCGGTGTTGTACTTCATCTCCTCGTAGTCGCTGCTCACCTTCTTGATCGTCTGGTGGATCAGGGTCTCAAGCTTCGGACTGATTCCCTCGCCGTCTCCTACGATATCCTGCAGCTTCCACACACGTTCCAGGAAGCGGCGGCAGCCCTTGCCGCCGTCGTTGGACCAGGAAGCGGCCAGGTCGAACGCACCGATGAACATCTCATACGTCCGCAGTGTATCGGCGCCGAACTCATTCACGATGTCGTCCGGGTTGATGACATTGCCGCGGGATTTGCTCATCTTCTCGCCGTTTTCGCCGAGAATCATTCCGTGGGAGGTTCTCTTCTGGTAAGGCGCCGGCGTCGGTACCACGCCCTGAGCATAGAGGAACTTATGCCAGAACCGGGAATAAAGCAGGTGGAGCGTGGTGTGCTCCATGCCGCCGTTGTACCAGTCCACGGGCAGCCAGTATTTCAGCGCCTCCGGGCTCGCCAGACACTCGTCGTTGTGAGGGTCCGTGTAGCGCAGATAGTACCAGGAGGAACCGGCCCACTGAGGCATGGTGTCCGTCTCACGTTTTGCCGGACCGCCGCAGCAGGGGCAGGTGGTGTTCACCCAGTCGGTCATAGCCGCCAGCGGCGACTCGCCGTTGTCCGTGGGCATATAGCTTTCCACGTCGGGCAGCTCCAGCGGAAGCTCCTCTTCGGGAATCGGTACATAGCCGCACTTCTCGCATTTCACGATCGGGATGGGCTCACCCCAGTATCTCTGACGGGAGAACACCCAGTCACGGAGTTTGAAGTTGGTCTTGGGAGTCCCCTGCTTTCTCTCCGCCAGCCAGTCGATGATCGCTTTCTTCGCTTCCTCCACAGAAAGACCGGTAAGGAAGCCGGAATTCACCAGCGTACCGGTGGCGACATCCGTGAAGGCCGCCTCCTGCACATTGCCGCCGGCGATGACCTCGATGATCGGCAAATCAAATTTCTTCGCGAATTCCCAGTCTCTCTCATCATGACCGGGTACGGCCATGATCGCGCCGGTCCCGTAGGACATGAGGACGTAATCGGAAATCCAGATCGGAATCTCGGTGCCGTTGACCGGATTGATCGCGGTCAGACCGTCGATGCACACGCCGGTCTTGTCCTTGGCCAGCTCGGTCCGCTCGAAATCGGATTTCCGCGCCGCCATCTCGCGGTAGGCGACCACGTCGTCCCAGTTGCGGATTTCATCTTTGAACTGATCGATGTAGGGATGCTCCGGGGAGAGCACCATGTAGGTCACGCCGAACAGAGTGTCGGGGCGGGTCGTATAAATACGTAGCTTCTCTTCCTTCCCGGTCAGCTGGAAATCCACCTCCGCACCGTGGGAGCGGCCGATCCAGTTTCTCTGCGAGATCTTGACCGGCTCGATGTAATCCACCTTGTCCAGATCGTCGATCAGCTTGTCGGCGTAGGCGGTAATCTTCAGCATCCACTGGCTCTGCGCCTTGCGGATGACCGGCGAACCGCAGCGCTCACAGACACCGTTCACGACCTCCTCATTGGCCAGACCGACCTTGCAGGAGGTACACCAGTTGATCGGCATCTCCGTCTTGTAGGCCAGCCCCGCCTTGAAGAGCTTCAGGAAGATCCACTGGGTCCAGTGATAATAGTTCGGATCTGTCGTATTGACCTCGCGGTCCCAGTCGAAGGAGTAACCCAGAGACTTCAGCTGATCCTTGAAACGGGCCACATTCTTCTTCGTGACGATCCTGGGATGGATCTTATTCTTGATCGCATAGTTCTCTGTGGGCAGGCCAAACGCATCCCAACCCATGGGGAACAGGACGTTGTAGCCCTGCATCCGGCGCTTTCTGGAGACGATATCCAGAGCCGTATAGGGTCTCGGATGACCCACATGCAGACCCTGCCCCGAGGGGTAGGGGAATTCCACCAGATTGTACATCTTGGGTCTGGAGTAATCATTGGTGGCCGCAAAGGCTTTTTCCCTGTCCCAGATCTTCTGCCACTTCTTCTCAATCGATTTCGGATTGTACGCTTCGCTCATCTCAGCTCTCCTTGTTTACAGCGGTTGCCCGCAAAATCGGATAGACTCCTATCCGTTTGGCGCGGGGCGCGTATGGCGTAAGCCATAACACTCATTTCGCCCCCCTGCACATCATGACCCCGTTCCTCTCATGTATAGAGACGAACGGGGTCATTCGCGGTACCACTCTATTTCACGGCCGGGCCGTGCTCTCAACGTTCGATAACGGGAACAGCCGCTCCCCCTTACTTCCGAAACAGGGTTCCGGGAGAGTGCTCCGAGGCCAGTTCAGCCGCTTCCCCGTCCGCCTTGCACCTCCCGGCGGCTCTCTGAGCGGGGCGCTGCAGCTTACTACTCCTCATCAGCGCATAAATCTTTCCATATTGTAAACAGGGGAATGGATTTTGTCAAGACCCGAACGCAGCGGCCGAAACCGCTGCGTTCTCTTCTTCTCCCTCATCGGTAGAAAGGTATTAACTGTTATAAATTTACTCGTCCTTAGAGGCTGCCCGCGCCTCGATCTCCTTCTGCTGAACATCCGAAGGAGCCTGCTCATAGCGGCTGAACTCGTAGGCAAAGCTGCCGATACCGCCGGTCATGGAGCGCAGGTCGGTGTTGTAGCCGTCGAGCTCCGACATGGGGACATCCGCCTCGATGATCTGGTTGCCGCTGTGGTCGGGGTTCATGCCCAGAACGCGGCCGCGGCGCTTGTTCAGGTCTCCCATGATGTCGCCGGTGAAGCGATCAGGCACCTTGACGGTCAGCGTGGCAATCGGTTCCAGAAGAACCGGCTTGCTGGCCGGGTCGGCGAAAGCATTCTTTACAGCCAAAATCGTCGCCAGCTTGAAGGCCATCTCCGAGGAATCCACAGGATGATAGGAACCAAAAACCAGCGTCGCTTTCAGCCCCACGATCGGATATCCGGCCAGCGGTCCCTTTGTAACCATTTCCTGAATGCCCTTCTCGACCGCGGGGAAGTAGTTCTTGGGAACCACGCCGCCGACGATCTTCTCCTCGAAGACATAGGGCGTCTCCAGATCGCCGCTGGGTTCGAACTCGATCGTGACGTCGCCGTACTGGCCGTGGCCGCCGGACTGCTTCTTGTGCTTGCCCTGCACCTTCACCTTGCCGCGGATCGTCTCGCGGAAGGCCACCTTGGGCTTGTAAAGCTCCATCTCCACTTTATACCGGGACAGCACCTTGCTGACCACGATCTCCAGATGCTGATCACCGATGCCGTAGAGCAGCAGCTGGCGGTTTTCCTTGTCATTGACCATACGCAGGGTCAGATCCTCATCCAGCAGCTTCACCAATGCCGCGTTGACCTTGTCCTCCTCGCCCTTGGTCTTCGCCCGGTAGGCTTTGCAGGTATAAGGAACCGACAGCTCCGGAATGGGATAGAGGACCGGCGTGCTCTTGACGCTCAGGCTGTCTCCGGTCTGGGTCGCGGTGAGCTTCTGTACCGCGCCGATATCGCCGGCGTGCAGCTCCTTCACCTCGATGGCTTCCTTGCCGCGCAGCACATACAGCTTGCCGAGCTTCTCCTCGACCTCCTTATTGACATTGAGCAGCGTCGAATCCGCTTTCAGAATGCCGGAGCAGACCTTGAACAGAGAATATTTGCCGATAAAGGGATCCACCAGCGTCTTGAAGACCTTCAGCGTGACCTCCGGCTTGTGGCAGTCATAATCCGCCGTGTAAGGCTCCATCGTCTTCTGATCGATACCGCTGATGAAGCGCTCGGCCGGGGACGGGAAGTAGGTCTCGATGATCTCCAGAAGCATCCGGGCGCCGTTGCCGTTGATGCCGGTACCGATGAGCACGGGCACCAGATCACAGGTACGGACGTTGGAACGAAGGGCGTTCCGAATCTCATCGTATGTAAATTCCTCGCCGGAGAAATAGCGGTCCATGTACTCCTCGCTGGTCTCCGCCACGGCTTCCATCAGCTTCTCACGCACCTGATTCAGGTTCTCCATGGAATACTCCGGAATCGGGCAGTCCACATGCTCGCTCTTCTCGGTAAAGCGGCGGCCCTTCATCTTCACGACATTGACATACCCCACAAATTTCTCATTCTCACGGATGGGCAGATGATAGGGCGCGATGCGGGAGCCGTACATGACCTGCAGGGTATTCACCACATTCTTATAGCTGGCATTGTCGTCGTCCATGCCGGTGACAAAGATCAGCCGGGGCAGATTGAACTTGTTGCAGAGCTCCCAGGCCTTCTGCACGCCAACCTCGACGCCGGACTTGGCGTTGATCACGATGACCGCGGCTCCGGCGGCACTGAGGGCCTCCTCCACCTCACCGGTAAAATCAAAATAACCGGGGGTATCAAAGAAATTGATCTTGCAGCCGTTATGCTCGATGGGAATCACAGATGTGCCGATGGAGAAGCCGCGCTTGATCTCCTCTTTATCAAAGTCACTGATGGTGTTGCCGTCGGCGACCTTTCCCATGCGGGTGGTGATGCCGGTAATATATGCCATCGCCTCCACGAGCGTCGTCTTGCCGCACCCGCCGTGGCCGAGAATTGCAACGTTGCGAATGTTTTTCGTCTCATAAATGTTCATGAATTGCTCCTCCTAACCGATGTTTTCCTGGTTCCGGAAAACCCTGTCACCATCTTACTAGAAATTGTGCGAAATTACAAGAGAAAAAACGCCGGATTCGTGAAAATTCTTAACAAAATGATTTCTGTGGTCCCCCGAACAGACCAAATCTGCCAACATGTACCCCCCTCCGCCGCCGGAATCCATCGGAAATCGGTTGCAAATCCATCTTTCCGGCGGTATACTCTATTCTGACTCACGCGAACCGCTGGCGCGGACAGACCGGTTCGGGAGAACAGGGACAACCTGAAGGAGAAAAGCACACCATGAAATACGAGATCAGCAGACACGGCCTGCGCGGCGAGATCACAGTGCCGGGGGATAAATCCATCTCCCACCGCAGCGTCATGTTCGGGGCACTGGCGAACGGTGTCACAGAGATAGAAAATTTTCTGCGGGGGGCGGACTGTCTGTCCACCATCTCCTGCTTCACGAAGATGGGGATTCATACCGAAGTGACTCCCTCGACCATCTACGTCCACGGAAACGGGCTCCGGGGCCTGACGGCTCCCACGCACATTCTGGACTGCGGCAACAGCGGGACGACCACCCGTCTGATCTCCGGCATTCTGGCCGCGCAGAATTTTTCCTGCAGTCTGGTCGGCGACGCCTCCCTGAAAAAACGTCCCATGAACCGCATCATACGCCCTCTGAGCATGATGGGTGCGGACATCCGTTCCACATTGGGCAACGACTGTCTGCCGCTGCGCATCAACGGCAGACAGCTGCACGGGATCCACTACCAGTCGCCGGTGGCCTCTGCCCAGGTGAAGTCGGCCGTCCTTCTGGCCGGACTCACGGCGGACAGCCCTACTTCGGTGACAGAGCCCTATCTGTCCCGGAACCACACGGAGCTGATGCTGGGAACCTTCGGCGCGAAAGTGACCTCTGAGGGGACCACCGCGACCATTTATCCCGCCGAGGAACTCTATGCGCAGAAGATCACCGTTCCCGGCGACATTTCCTCCGCCGCCTTCTTCCTGGCGGGGGCGCTCATCGTTCCCGGCTCCGAGATCGTGCTGCGCAATGTGGGAATCAACCCGACCCGGGCCGGTATCCTCACCGTCTGCCGGGAAATGGGCGGCGACATTACGTATGAAAATGTCACGCAGGACGGAGAACCCTCCGCGGATCTGGTCGTGCGTGCCTCCGATCTGCACGGCATCACCATTCAGGGCGAGATCATTCCGAAGCTCATCGACGAGCTTCCGGTGATTGCCGTCATGGCCTGCTATGCCAAAGGCACCACGATCATCCGCGACGCCGCCGAGCTGAAGGTGAAGGAATCGAACCGCATCCGCATCATGGTAGATAATCTGAAACTGATGGGCGCGGACGTCGAGGAGACGGACGACGGTATGATCATCCGCGGCGGACGGCCTTTGCACGGCGCTGTCATCAACAGCGCCAACGATCACCGCATCGCCATGAGCTTCTCCGTGGCTTCCCTGAACTGCGAGGGCGAGACGACCATCACCCGCAAGGACTGCGTCAGCATCTCCTATCCCCGCTTCTACATCGACATGAAGTCGCTGGTGAACGCCGGGCAGGATTACGGGAAGGAATTTTAATTGAGCAGGGGACGGCTTTATCAGAAATGGGGAGGACTGTATGAGATTAGATCGATTTCTCTCAGAGATGGGCGTCGGCACCCGTCGGGAGATCCGCGAGTGGTGCCGACGGGGCACAGTCACGGTCAACGGGATCACGGTGCGCCAGGCTGAGACGGCGGTCTCCCCGGAGACGGACGCCGTCTGCGTGGACGGTACGCCGATCATCTATGCCGCACAGGAATACTATATGCTCAACAAACCGGCTGGCGTAGTGACTGCCGTGACCGATGCCCGGGAGAAGACAGTGCTGGATCTGCTGCCGACCCCCCGACGCAAGGATCTCTTCCCTGTGGGACGCCTCGACAAGGACACCGAAGGACTGCTTCTCATCACCAACGACGGCCCGCTCTGTCAGAGCCTGCTCTCGCCCCGGCATCATGTAGAAAAAACCTACTTTGCCCGCATCCGCGGACGCGTGACGCCGGAGCATGTAGAACAGTTCCGTCTCGGCTTCAACATTGGCGATGGAAAGCTGACACAGCCTGCCGGGCTTGTGATCCTGCGTGCCGGAGAAGAATCCGAGGTGCAGGTCACGATCACCGAAGGGCGCTATCACCAAGTCAAGCGCATGTTCGCCGCGTTCGGCTACCGCGTCCTGTATCTGAAGAGACTGTCCATGGGGCCGCTGCAGCTGGACCCGGATCTGGCGGTCGGTGCGTATCGGAAATGTACGCCGGAGGAGATTTCTGACCTGAAACAACACTCCGGTTCTTCTAAATCATTTTAGAAGCTGCTTATATTTAACCGTTCCATTATTCATTGGCAAAAAGGGCTGTCAGAGAAATCCATTCTCCGACAGCCCTTTTTGCTTCCCTGTTCCTGTCTCACCGTCCCTCGTCACTCTTCTCCCGGAACCTCCGCAGCAGCTCGACCAACTGCTCTTCTTCGGTCCGCCCGGCTACACCATAGATTTCTTCCACGATAAGATCATTTTCCCTGTGCGCCTGTGCCAGCTCTTGCGGCATCAGGTCGGGATCATACAGCGC
>JAJQCL010000148.1 GCA_021202715.1 Lachnospiraceae bacterium | reverse complement strand
AAAATGATCAGAAGCGTGACCACGAAATTCGTAAAATACGTGCCCGTCCGCGTCCCCGCCAGCAGTGCCGCCCCCACCACGAAGAGGATGCCCGCCGAGCTCTGCACACTGATGGTAAGGGTTGAGCGCACCGCCACAGAAAAGTACGCAGGGAAACAGCCGTGGACCGCCATCGCCAGAATCGTCGTCCCCCACTGAGCCAGCAGGCTCCAGGTCAGGTCCGCGGCGGTGAAGCTCACAAACAGGCAGGTCCGCGTCTGGGGGATGCTGTGATAAAAATCACTGGCATTCCGCTTCGTGAGGAAATCAAACATCTGCAGCGTCATCAACGGCGCCATCGCACAGAAAGTAAGAACCACCAGCGGATGCATATCCCACAGCCCGACGCTGGACGCAGTGTATTCAGCGTAGTCCATGGACTGTACGGAGAGCACACTCCCGATCGGCAGAAGCACTGCTTCCAGAGAAAGAATCAGCGTATACAGAAGACCGATCACCCGCGTCTGACGGATGGCGTCCCGGTAGAGATTGATGTCAAAGAATTTCTTCTTCATGCCTTCTTCCCCTCCTCCCCGTCAAAATCATAGCCGGTCACATCAAAATGATATCCCAGCGCCTCCAGCTCATAGGTAAATACTTCCTCCAGCGTCAGCGGCAGCACATCCAGCAGGAGAGGACGCAGAGCCGACACCCGTTCTGTGATCTCCTTTTTCTCACCCCGGACGATCAGCGTCGCCACCGAGCCGCGCCGACTGTAGTGCAGCAGCGGGATGCCTTCAAAACTCTTCTCGCTAAAATCATGATCAAAGGCCACCTGCAGCTTAAACAGAGCTGTCTTCAGGTTCGTCACGTCATTTTCCAGCACCACGCCGCCCTTGTGCAGCAGCGCCAGCTGATCGCAGATATCCTCCAGCTCCCGCAGTGAATGAGAGGTAATGATCGCCGTCGCCTGATTCTCCAGCACATCCTTACAGATCAGCGTCTTGACCAGGTTGCGCATCACCGGATCCAGGCCATCAAAGGTCTCATCGAAAAACATATAGCGCGGGCGGCAGGACAGCGCCAGAATGATCGCCGCCTGGCGCTTCATGCCCTTGGAAAAGCTATTGGTCGATTTCCCCGGATCCAGCTCAAAAGTCTTCGTCAGATACTCCAGGCGTCCCCGGTCGAATTTCGGGTAAACTGCCTCATACAGCTTCGCCATGCGGTTGATCGAGGCGCCGTTCATGAAAAACAGCTCATCGGGCACATAAGAGATCTGCTCCTTGATCTTGGGATTCTCGAACACCGGCTCCCCGTCGATCAGCACACGACCTCCGTCCGCCTGATAAACGCCCGTCACCAGCCGCAGGAATGTCGATTTCCCGGCTCCGTTCGAACCCACCATCCCGTAGATGCAGCCCTCGGGAATCCGACAATGCATCTGATTCAGCGCGGTAAAATCATCAAACTTCTTCGTAAGATTCTCAGCCAGAATCATGATCTCTCTCCTTCCTCGTACGCTTCCTCCACACAGTGGATCACGACTTCCTTCTCCACGCCGGCCAGAGCCAGTTCGTGTACCTCCTCCGTGAACGCATCCAGATGGCTCCTCTTGCGGTCGCCGATACGCTGCACAGCCTCCTCACTGACAAAACATCCCCGGCCCGGAACAGAATAGACGACCCCCCGCCGGTCCAGCTCTGAATACGCTCTCTGTATGGTATTGGGATTGACAGCCAGATCCGCGGACAGACTCCTCACAGACTGGAGCTGCTCGTCGGACTTCAGGACTCCCCGGAGGATAAATCGTTCCACCTGATCAACGAGCTGTTCATACACGGGTTTGCGGCTCATCACATCAATCTGAAACATCCTTCTGCTCCTTTCCGACACCCCAGGCGAAATTTTCACGCAGGGGTGTACCATCTGTCTTAATACAGTTAGAGCATACCAAAAAGGGCTGCCACTGGCAACCCCATAAATCTGAAGATTTCCTTAATGTTTTGTTTCAGCTGTCCGGGAAGGACGCGGCCGCCTCTGCCTGCCGTTCAACCGCCCGTTTTCGTTCTTCCTCATCCAGATCTATCCACTGCAAATAGGAGATCTCACTCATCACCATCGGCATTCCACAGGCCAGACAGGAGGCGCTGCGGGAACGGGACACCAGCCGGGCCGCCCGGCAGCTGGGACAGACAAACACGTGAAGCATTCCATCACCTCCTCTGCTGCGCCTGCAGCCTGACTCTTCACACATGTACATCACCGTGACATTATAGAATACCTCTTTCAGCGCCGTCAAGCCTTTCTCCCCGCTCTCCGGAGGAAATCCGTCCGACAGAAAACGACCATTTTCGTTGAGTCCGTCCCGGAAAGCCCCGAAATCCGCTGGTTTTTCCCCCGCCTGTCTTGATTTTTCCCCACCTCCGTATTAGAATGAAGTGACTCATTACGAGGAGGAAACGACATGAAAACCATTCTGGAACTGATCACGGACGAGCTGGGAACCGCTTTTACCGCCTGCGGCATCGACACAAAGCTGGCAAAGGTCGTGCTCTCCAACCGCCCCGATCTCTGCGAATATCAGTGCAACGGCGCTCTGGCCGCTGCCAAAGTATATCACAAAGCCCCGATTCGGATTGCTCAGGAGATTGTCTCTCAACTGGGGAACAGCCCCCTCTTCGAGAAGATCGAGGCTGTGAAGCCGGGCTTCATCAACATGACCCTGAAAAAAGATTTCACCGCCTGGTATCTGGGAAAGATGCAGGACGATGAACACCTCGGCTGTGAGGCTTTCGGCGAAGGAAAAACGGTCGTCATCGACTACGGCGGCCCCAACGTGGCCAAGCCCCTGCATGTGGGACATCTGCGTGCCGCCATTATCGGCGAGAGCCTGAAACGCCTGTACCGTTTCACCGGCCATACCGTCATCGGCGACGTACACCTGGGCGACTGGGGCCTGCAGATGGGTCTGATCATCGAGGAAACCCGTCTGCGCCAGCCGGAACTTCCCTATTTCGATCCCGCCTACACCGGAGCCTACCCCGAAGAACCCCCCTTTACCATTTCTGACCTGGAAGAGATCTATCCCACCGCCAGCAAGAAGTCCAAAGAAGATGAGGCCTTTGCACAGGCAGCCCACAATGCGACCGTCAAGCTGCAGCAGGGAGACCCCGGCTACCAGGCTCTCTTCCGCCACATCCTGGCGGTTTCCGTGACCGATCTGAAGAGAAACTATGCCCGTCTGAATGT
>JAJQCL010000201.1 GCA_021202715.1 Lachnospiraceae bacterium | reverse complement strand
TTGAAAGTTCAATGCTAAGTTTTGTTTAGAATACAAAATAAATGTTTTATTTTAAAAGTTTTCGACTTGTTTTTCTTTCCTGCTTCTACGGCCTCTGCCTGGCGCCGAAGATCGCTGTGCCCACACGGACCATGGTGGCTCCCTCTTCAACCGCCACCTCGAAATCGCCGGTCATCCCCATGGACAATTCTTTCATGGAGACCCCCGGCAGATGCAATCCGGCAATCGTCTCCCTCAATGCGCTCATCTGGCGGAAGTATACCCGATTCTCCTCCGGGTCCTCCACCGGCGGCGCGATCGCCATCAGGCCGCGGATCGAAACGCCGGGCAGCTCAGCCACCTGCCGAACCAGCTGAATGGCTTCCTCCGCAGAGATGCCGGACTTCGTGGTTTCCTCCGCAATATTCACCTCGATCAGCACCGGCGTGATGAGCCCCTTCTTCACTGATTCCTTCTGAATCTCCTCCGCCAGACGCAGGGAAGAGACCGAGTGGATCAGACAGGCCCGTCCCACCACATACTTTACCTTATTCCTCTGCAAATGACCGATAAAATGCCAGTTCAGCTTCTCCGGGATGACCTCTGTCTTCGTCACCAGCTCCTGTGCATGATTTTCACCAAAGTCCACGACGCCCAGCTCCATAAGCTCCTGCACCATTCCGACCGGCTTTGTCTTGCTCACAGCGATCAGCGTCACGTCTTCCCGGGGGCGACCGGCACGTTGACACGCCGCGGCCACCCGGGCTTCCACCTCACGATAATTATCCTGAATCATTTCTGCTTCTGCCTCCCTGTTTTCAGCCATACTGCGCCGCGCGCCGCTGAAATCCTCATACACTATACGGCAAAATTCCTGAAAATTCAACCCGGTTCCCAGGGCATTCTTTCCGACCAGTTCGCATCGTCAAATCCGTCGCGGATGCACGCCGCATAAAACGAAAGTTTATCCAGTATGACTTCCCGCCCGGCGAAAACCTCCTCCGGAGTCAGGCCGTTCATGAAACCCTCCATCACCCGTCCAAAGATCTCCGCCCGGTCCTCCGTGGCATAGGTCATCCCGTAGCTGTCCACGAAATACTCCGCATACGTTCCGGCATCCGGGTTCTCTTCAAAGTTCTCATAGGTTTCCCAGTAAGTAAAATCCACCGGATTGAGAGCCGCCCAGTCTTCCTCGGAAAAAAGCGCGTCCTCCACGCAACCAGCCCGGAAGGCCAGGCGGCGATCGATTATATGAGAGATCTCATGGTTCACCGTATAGTACCAGTTATCGGAAAGATTCACATCAAGAACCAGAAGCATCTCGTCGCCCTCTTCACAGACAAAGCCGTCAGCCTGATCCACGAACCCCTCTTCCCCAGAGGTCAGCGAGCCGCCCAGACAGATCACGGCCTCCCCGATCGAGCCAAAACAAAATGATTGAAAGAATCCTTCCGGATAACAGGCCAGGACCTCCTCCAGGATATCCAGGGATTCTTCCAGCGCAGACGCGTCCGTCATGCGTTCGACCTCGTAGACGTCATACGCCAGCTGCACATCTTCTCCGATGCAAATCGAAACGCCGTATGTCTCGCTGAGCTCATCCGCCCGTTCATACAGCTCCGCGCTTTCTGATTCCCCGTGCTGCGCCTCCGTCTCTTCTTCCGGACGCGTCGCCTCAAAGGCAAGATCCTCCTCCGATCCGTCGCTCACGGCTGTATCCCACAGGAGAATTCCGGCTTCTCCTTCCGTGTTGCAGCAAAGCAGCGCCACCCATTCTGTCTCCCCGAGACAGCACGCCGCATCTGCCAGATAGCTGAACGATTCGTCTGCGTCACTGCCACAGTAAAAAGACGTCCGCGACAGAAATTCTCCTTCTCCATCGTACAGCATGAGGTTCACGTAAAAATCCTCATCCTCAACCTCATCCTTTCGCGCCAGGATCCGCTCTTCACTCAGCAGAGAGAGCTCCAGATACAGATCCACGTGCAGATACCGGGCGCTCTCCCCCAGCACCTGATCCAGCCAGATTCCCTCCTCCCAGTCAATCTGCTGGAGAATATGCCGATCGCAGACGGAACCGTAAAAGGAACCATACGGCGCGGCCTCCGCGGCCGTCTCACTCTCCGCTCCGCGTATGTCCCAGAGCACAGTCTCGTACTGCAGGCTGTCCGGGTTCAGCCCGGACAGGATCAGTCCGTTTCCATCCGTCGTCACTCCGGCCACGGTGGTCTGGCACAAAGGCAGCGACAGACATTTCGGCGCGCTGTCCGCCGTGGCCAGCCTCCAGATCTCCCCCTCCGTCTCCCCGCTCACATACAGAGGAAACAGGGTCTCTCCGGAATAGAAGCTCCCCCAGGTTTCTCCCAATTCTTCCGCGAGATCGATTTCCGCGGTCTCCGTCAGTGTCTCGTCGTACACTCGTATGGTCTGATCCAGATATTGATACACAAGGAGTGCGTCCTCCGCAGCCTGATATCCCGACGCATCCGCCTGTGAAGCACTCAAAGAAGCCCTGATCTCCCGCTCCCGGGGATCATACACGCAAAAGGAATACAGGATCTCATCCGTCGCCGCGTCGTACTCTTCCGCGATCAAAAGAAGGTTATCGCCCAGAGCAGCCATGCTGGTGTAAGCTCCGCCATCAGGCATCGTCTCTTCCAGCACATACAGGTTCCGGGATCCCTCGATCAATTCCAGGCTTTCCCGATCGATCTGCGCGTTCCCGGTGGTCAAATCTTCTGACTCCCCGAGGCGCGTCGTCTCCGTGTCAGAGTCCGATCCCTCCTCTGCCCGGCTCACACCTTCCGTTCCTGCCGTCGATGTCAGAGGGACTTCCGTTTTTCCCTGACTGCACCCTCCCAGAGCAGCCACCAGAATGCAGATCAGGAAAATTTTTGCCGCACTTCCAGCTCTTCGTCGCATCTCTCCTCCCCTCCGAGAAACATCCCTCTGCGCACCATATGAAAAAGGCACCGGAATCTCCGATGCCTGCTCGTGCAGTTGAGGGGACTTGAACCCCTACCCAAGTAATATGGACATGAACCTGAATCATGCGCGTATGCCAATTCCGCCACAACTGCTTATTCTGTTTTGTTGACTTTCTCAACGCTCGTATAGTATACAACGTGTTTTCCAAAAAGTCAAGCATTTTTTTGATTTCCCGGAACAATTTTTTTATTTGCGTCTCCGGTCAAATCAATTCTCCAGAACAATAGAACTTTCCGGAGAGCCATGCGGGAAAAGGGACTTGAACCCTCACGATCTT
>JAJQCL010000159.1 GCA_021202715.1 Lachnospiraceae bacterium | reverse complement strand
ACTATAAAAATGATGCACACGATCGCGCAGGGAATGGCTGCTTGCGCAGCCCGCGTCTACGCTACCGCTTCGGTCGTTGCTAAACGTGTGCCACTGGCACACAGCAACGGCGCGAAAGTAAACGACATAAAGTCGTTTACTATAATAACGGCTGCGCGGAGGGACTAAAAAATCTGCTGGTGCGGCCAGATCAGAGAGAAAGCCGGGGAGAACCCGGTGCGAGAATAGTAAGGAGACAGGAATTATGGCGCTGACAAAGAAACCGGTAACAGGGATGAAGGATATCCTGCCGCAGGAGATGCAGATCAGGGATTATGTGATTTCTCAGATCAAGGAGACCTACAGCAGCTTCGGCTTCACCTCGATTGAGACGCCGGTGGTGGAGAACCTTCCCAACCTGACGAGCAAGCAGGGCGGGGACAATGAAAAGCTGATCTTCAAGATCATGAAGCGAGGCGAGAAATTCAATCTGGCGAAGGCCACCTGTGAGGAGGACCTGGCGGACAGCGGGCTGCGCTACGATCTGACGGTGCCGCTGGTGCGCTATTATTCGAATCATGCCAATGAGCTGCCCAAGCCCTTCAAGGCGCTGCAGATCGGGCCGGTGTTCCGGGCGGACCGTCCGCAGAAGGGGCGTTTCCGTCAGTTCTATCAGTGCGACATTGATATCCTGGGAGAGGCCGGGAATCTGGCGGAGATCGAACTGATCCTGGCGACGACGACGCTGCTGGGGAAGCTGGGCTTCGCAGGCTTCACGGTGCACATCAATGACCGGCGGATCCTCAAGGCCATGGCGGCCTGGAGCGGTTTCCCCGAGGATTCCTACGATCAGGTCTTTATCACGCTGGACAAGATGGACAAGATCGGCCCCGAGGGTGTGGCGGCCGAGTTGATGGAGAATGGCTTCGCCAAAGAGGCCGTCGATCGCTACCTGGCGCTGTTTGCGGAGATGGCAGAGCAGGAGGACGCGGTCTCATATCTGGGTGAGAAGCTGGCAGACGTCATGGAGCCGGGCACGGCGGAGAACCTGAAGGAGATCGTGGACAGTGTGACGGCGACGACCTCCACGGATTTCAACCTGCAGTTTGATCCGACGCTGGTGCGCGGCATGTCCTACTACACCGGGACGATCTTCGAGATCGAGATCGCGGGCCTGGGCTGCTCGGCCGGCGGCGGCGGCCGCTACGATGAGATGGTCGGCAAATTCACCAACATGAAGACGCCCGCCTGCGGGTTCTCCATCGGCTTCGAGCGCATCATCACGATCCTTCTCGATCAGGGCTTCCAGGTGCCGGGAACGGCGGCGAAGCAGGCGTTTCTGGTGGAGAAAAATATGCCGGCGGACCGTCTCTGCGCGATCATGAAGGAAGCGCAGACGCTGCGGGAGCAGGGAACGCCGGTGCTGGTGTCGGTGATGAATAAGAACAAGAAGTTCCAGAAGGAGCAGCTCGCGGCGCAGGGCTACACGGAATTCCGGGAATTCTATATAAACCCGATGCGATAAGGAGGCAAACAAAAATCATGGCAGAATCCATGAAGGGTCTGCACAGGACCCATCGCTGTACGGAAGTTTCCAACCGCCTGATCGGTGAGACCGTCACCGTTATGGGCTGGGTGCAGAAACGGAGAAATCTGGGCGGTATGATCTTTATCGATCTGAGAGACCGTTCCGGGATTCTCCAGCTGGTATTTGACGAAAATGACTGCGGGGCGGAGGGCTTTGCCAAGGCTGCGACCCTGCGGAGTGAGTTCGTGGTGGCCGTGGTCGGTCGGGTGGAGGCACGCTCCGGCGCGGTGAATCCGAACCTCGCGACCGGCGACATCGAGATCCGCGCGCGGGAGATCCGCATCCTTTCCCAGTCGGAGACGCCGCCCTTCCCGATCGAAGACGGTATCAACACACGCGAGGAGCTGCGGCTGAAATACCGCTACCTGGATCTGCGGCGTCCGGAGCTGCAGAAAAATCTGATCCTGCGCAGCCGTATCGCCAATCTCTCCCGCCAGTTCATGGCGCAGGAAGGCTTCATCGAGATCGAGACGCCCATGCTGGGGCGCAGCACCCCGGAGGGGGCCAGGGATTATCTGGTACCCAGCCGCGTCCACCCAGGCACCTTCTACGCGCTGCCCCAGTCACCGCAGCTCTTCAAGCAGATGCTGATGGTGTCCGGATACGACCGGTATTTCCAGATCGCCCGCTGCTTCCGGGACGAGGATCTGCGGGCGGACCGCCAGCCGGATTTCACGCAGATGGATATGGAGCTTTCTTTCGTGGACGAGGAGGACGTCATGGACGTCAACGAGAGACTGCTGGCCTATCTTTTCAGGGAAATCCTCGGGGTGGAGATCGAGCTTCCGATCCCACGGATGCCCTGGCGGGAGGCCATGGACCGCTTCGGTTCCGACAAGCCGGATATCCGCTTCGGCATGGAGCTGAAAAATGTCTCGGAGCTGGTGAAAGACTGCGGCTTCGGCGTTTTCACCGGGGCGCTGGCGGCCGGCGGTTCGGTGCGCGGCATCAATGTGCCCGGACAGGGAAAGATGCCCCGGAAGAAGATCGACGCGCTGACAGATATGGCGAAGGGTATGGGCGCAAAGGGACTGGCCTATGTCTGTGTGGGCTGCGGCGAGAACGGCGCGCACAAGTCTTCTTTCGCCAAATTCATGAAGCCGGAGGAGATGGAGGCGCTGATTGCGGCCCTCGACGGAAAGCCGGGCGATCTGCTTCTGTTCGCAGCCGATAAGGACAGCATCGTGTTCAATGTCCTCGGCAGCCTGCGTCTGGAGATGGCGGAGCGGCTGGGACTGCTGCACAAGGATGATTTCCGCTTCCTCTGGGTGACGGAATTCCCGCAGTTTGAGTATTCCGAGGAGGAAGGTCGTTATGTGGCCATGCACCATCCTTTCACCATGCCGATGGAGGAGGACATTGATCTGCTGGAGAGCGATCCCGGCGCAGTGCGGGCGCGGGCCTACGACATCGTCCTCAACGGAAACGAGATCGGCGGCGGCAGCATCCGGATCCATCAGGACGATGTGCAGGAGAAGATGTTCCGCGCTCTGGGCTTCACTGATGAGTCGGCACATGAGCAGTTCGGTTTCCTCTTGGAGGCCTTCAAGTACGGCGTGCCGCCTCACGGCGGTCTGGCCTACGGCCTGGACCGGCTGGCCATGCTCATGGCCGGGGCCGACAGTATCCGCGACGTGATCGCCTTCCCCAAAACCCAGAAGGCCACGGACCTGCTCAGCAAAGCC
>JAJQCL010000029.1 GCA_021202715.1 Lachnospiraceae bacterium | reverse complement strand
ACATAATATATCAGATAAAATATGATCTGTTTCTTGATAATTTCCCTGTTTTAGGTTAAAATATGATCCATGAATACATTTAATTTATTTAAATCTCCCGGAGACATCAACCGGGAAATTGCAGACCGGGCACGAGCCCGCCGGAAAGAAAAAAAGTTCACTCAGATTGAACTGAGCCGCCGCTCCAACGTCAGCCTTGGCTCTCTGAAGCGCTTCGAGCGAACCGGCGAAATCTCACTCTCCTCCCTCATCAAGATTGCCTTTGCCCTGGAGTGTGAGCACGATTTTGATGAACTCTTCTCAAAGAAGGGCTATGCATCCATTCAGGAGGTCATCGATGAACAGATATAAGACCTGCCGGGTTCTCTGCGAAGGACAACGTGTAGGAACACTGGCGACAGACCCCCGCCATCGCGTCGCTTTCGAATACGATGAGGAATGGCTTGTCCGGGGATTTTCGCTCAATCCCCTCTCCCTGCCCCTGGAGAAAAAAGTTTTCCTGCCCAGAGGCTATGATCCCTTTGAAGGGCTCTTCGGCGTCTTCGCGGACAGTCTGCCCGACGGTTGGGGGCGGATGGTTGTGGATCGTCTGCTGCGGAAAAATAACATCAATGCGAAAGAAATCGACAGTCTCACCCGCCTGACCATTGTCGGTGCCTCAGGAATGGGTGCGCTCTGCTACGAACCGGAAAACGATCTGCCATCCGGCAGGACTTCTCTGTCTCTGGATCAGATCGCGGAGGAATGTCAGAAAATCTTTGCGGATGAAGTCTCCGGGAACCTGGATGACCTGTTCCGCATGGGCGGTTCCTCCGGCGGCGCACGGCCGAAGGTTTTCTATCAGCTCGACGGAGAAGAATGGATCGTAAAATTCCCCTCTTCACTGGACGACCCCGACATTGGAGATCAGGAATACGCCTATTCTCTGTGTGCCAGAAAATGCGGCCTTGAAGTCCCGGAAAAGCGCCTTCTTCCCTCTCCCCTCTGCTCCGGATACATTGCCGTAAAACGTATCGACCGTAAAGAGGGCCGACGGATCCATATGGTCTCCGCCAGCGGCCTGCTCGAGACCTCTCACCGCATTCCGAACCTGGATTATATTTTCCTGATGCAGCTGACCATGGCGCTGACACATGACTATCAGGAAATCGAAAAGCTGTACCGTCTCATGTGCTTCAACGTCTTCGCTCACAACCGGGATGACCATTCAAAGAATTTCTCCTGGCTGTATGAAAATGGCCGATGGCGGCTCTCCCCCGCCTACGATCTCACATACAGCTCTTCCCTCGGTGGAGAACATGCAACGACCATAAACGGAAACGGCCGCGATCCGGGCCTGCGGGATCTGCTGGCTGTGGCGGAGAAGATCAGGTTGGATTCGTCCGAGGCCAGACAGATCGCGGAAGAGACGCAGGAAATCGTACAGGGGGAGCTGGGGAGATACCTGAACTAAACAACTCTGCTAAACTCAACGATCCTCCTTTGTCTTCTCTTTACTCCGCCCTCGCGATCCGCAGAAACCGCTCCATGTAGTATTCAGCCAAATCAATGGAACTGCTGTATCGAACGTCTGACTCTTTGGGAATCCCCAGTTCCATAAGAGACGCATCGAATTCCTCCAGTTCCAGATATGTATCATCCACATACCGTTCAATTTTTTCATTCACGGAACCACCACGAAAGACGATCACGTGACCACCCACATATACGGTATAAGAGAAGTTTCCCCGCCGCTGGTAGTCCCACAGGGAAAAAACCTTACTGCCAAAGGAAGCCTTTACCTTCTCCACATCTTTGATCGTCATTGCACATCCCCCCTGTTTTCAAGGATTCTACTCTCTGTATACACCCTCCCCCCGGGGGAAGGTCAAGGGTTTTACTGAAATTTTGTCGAAAATATTTCCTTTAAAAAATCCCGGAAGGTCCTTAGACTGCTTCCGGGATTTTTGATCTTCTTCTGATAAAATTTGTTACATCTCCACCTTATCCAGCTTCCAGATATCATCCACGTATTCTTGGATCGTCCGGTCAGACGAGAACTTCCCGGAGTGGGCAATATTCAGGATCGCGGAGCGGGTCCAGCCCTCCGGATCACGGTAGGCCGCCTCGACGCGTCTCTGCGCATCCACATAGGAGCGGAAATCCTTGAGGATGAAATAGGTATCAGCCTTGGCGCTGTTCTGCGTATTCAGCAGAGAATTGTACAACGGACGGAACAGGTCGGGGTTATCCGGCGAGTAGAAGCCGTTGACCATCTGCATCAGCACCCGGCGCAGCTCGGCATCCTCGTTGAAGATTGCCACAGGGTCGTAGTTGTCGTTTTTCTCGTACTCGATGACTTCATCAGCGGAAAGACCGAAGATAAAGGCATTCTCCTCGCCGACCTCCTGGACAATCTCCACATTGGCGCCGTCCATGGTGCCCAGAGTCAGGGCGCCGTTGAGCATGAACTTCATGTTGCCCGTGCCGCTGGCCTCCTTGCTGGCTGTGGATATCTGCTCGCTGACATCACTGGCCGGGAAAATGATCTCCGCGTTGGACACGCGATAGTCCTCGATGAACACAATCTTAAGCTTGTCGTGGATCGATACGTCGTTGTTGATGACGTTGGCCACGGAATTGATCAGCTTAATGGTCAGCTTGGCGTTCACATATCCGGCCGCTGCCTTGGCGCCGAAGATGAAGGTGCGGGGCACGATATCCAGATCAGGGTTGTCTCTCAACTGATTGTACAGATACATCACATGAAGGATATTCAGCAGCTGACGCTTATACTCGTGAAGCCGCTTTACCTGCACATCAAAGATCGAATCCGGATTCACATCCACGTTGTTGTTTTCGCGGATGTACTGCATCAGACGCAGCTTGTTCTGACGCTTGATCTCCCGATATTCCTTCCTCGCCGCGGGATCCTCCGCATAGGGAACCAGCTTCTCCAGCTGCGACAGGTCAGTGATCCAGCTGTCGCCGATCTTATCCGTGATCCACTGCGCCTGCAGAGGATTGGCATGCAGCAGGAAACGCCGCTGCGTGATGCCGTTGGTCTTGTTGTTGAACTTCTCCGGCATCATCTCATAGAAATCCTTCAATTCCCGTTTCTCCAGAATCTCGGTGTGAAGCTTTGCCACGCCGTTGACGGAGAAGCCGCCGACGATGGCCAGGTTGGCCATGCGCACCTGATGATTGTACAGAATCGCCATACTCTCCACCTTGTCAGGGCGGTTCGGATAAATCTCCTTGATCTGAATCACAAAGCGGCGGTTGATTTCATCGATGATCTGGTAAATATGGGGCAGCAGACGCTGGAACAGGTCGATGGGCCATTTTTCCAGAGCCTCCGCCATAATCGTGTGGTTCGTATAGGCGCAGGTCTTCTTGGTAATCTCCCAGGCCTCATCCCACTCCAGACGCTCCTCGTTCACCAGAATCCGCATCAGCTCCGCCACGGTCAGCGTCGGATGCGTATCATTCATCTGGAAACATACCTTCTCATAGAGCTTGTGGATGTCGTCATGACTCTCCATGTAGCGCTCCACGGCCCGCTGGATTGTCGCGGACACGAAGAAATACTGCTGCTTCAGACGCAGCTCCTTGCCGGCATAGTGATCATCGGCGGGATAGAGCACCTTACAGATCGTTTCTGCCAGATTTTCCTGTTTGGCTGCATTTTCATAATCACCCTGACTGAAACGCTCCAGATCGAGGTCCTCCATGGGTTCGGCGCTCCAGATACGCAGCGTATTGACGACGCCGTTATTGTAGCCGATGACCGGCAGATCATAGGGCACCGCCCAGACAGACTGATAGCCCTCCTGCACATAGTAGGGACGTCCGTTCTCATCAGTCTCACAGCGGGTATAGCCGCCGAATTTGATTTCCTTTCTGTGGTTATCACGGCGCACCTCGAAGGGATTGGCAATACGCAGCCAGTTATCCGGCACTTCCTTCTGATAACCGTTTTCGATCTTTTGCTTGAACATGCCGTACTTATAACGGATGCCGCAGCCATAGGCATGATAGCCCAACGTGGCCAGCGAATCCAGGAAGCAGGCCGCCAGCCGTCCCAGACCGCCGTTGCCCAGCGCCCAGTCTCTCTCCTGATCCTCAATCACATTAAGATCCACACCGAACTCGTCCAGGACTTCCTTTACCTCGTCGATGGCCTGAATGTTGATCAGGTTGTTGCCCAGTGCCCGGCCCATGAGGAACTCCATGGACATATAGTAGAGCATTTTGACATCCTGTTCCTTGGCTTTCTTCCGAGTGTCAATCCAGGCGTCGATAATCTGCTCTTTAATGGCGAAGCCTACCGCCTTGTAGATCTGCTCCGGCGTAGCTTCCTCGATGGTCACCTTGGAATCCAGTTTAACCAGATCAATGACTCTCTTGCGAAATGCATCCTTATCAAATTCAAAATGATCCATAATCTCGAAGTCTCCTATCTCTCTGTCATCCCATCGAAGAGCGTCCCCCTTTCGGAAAATGCTCCCCGCACCTCACTCAGAGAGGATTTTCATCTCCTCAGAGTAGCTTCTATATTCTATTTTTTCTTCACTCCCAGTGTGACCTTCTCGCCGTTGAGGTTCCACTCCTTGACATATCCGTCGGTCTGCCCCACGGTCAGAGTATCGCCCATCACATCACGAAGCAGACTTTCCTGATGGGACTCCATCAGCGCCGCCACCTTTTCATTGCCGGTCACATAGACATCAATGTGATCCATAACCTCGTAGCCGGCCTCTTTGCGCATGGTCTGAACCTTGCTTACGACTTCACGCAGCAGACCTTCTTCCCGCAGCTCCGGTGTCAGGTTGGTATCCAACACCACGGTCCACTCGCCGGAGATCTCGGACACATAGCCCTCGGTCTGCGTTGTCTCGATCAGAAGATCCTCTTCGGAGAGAATAGCCCGACTGCCGTCAGAGAAGGTCAGCACCAGCTCGCCGGTACTCTTCAGTTCCTTCATGGCCGCATGTCCGTCGACCTCCGCCAGCAGCGTGCGAATCTCACCCAGCTTCTTGCCGTATTTCGGTCCCAGCGTCCTCATCTGCGGCTTGAAGCGGTAGGAGGTGAAGTCTCCCACCTCATCGGTGAAGGTAATCTCCTTCACGTTCAGTTCATCCTTGATGATATCGCCGTAGAATGCACTGAGGCTCACCGGATCCTTGACAAACATCTGTCCGATGGGCTGGCGGTTCTTGATATTAGCGGAATTCCGGCAGGCCCGGCCCATGACAACGATCTTCAGGACCGCGTCCATGTCTTCCTCCAGCTCCGGATCGATCCAGGCCGCATTAGCCACAGGATAATCGCACAGATGGATGCTCTCCGGCGCGGTCTGATCCAGACTGCGCACAAGGTTCTGATACATATCTTCGGTGATGAAGGGCACCATGGGAGCGGCCAGCTTGGCCACAGTCACCAGCGTCGTATACAAAGTCATATAAGCATTGATCTTATCCTGCTCCATGCCCTTTGCCCAGAAACGGCTGCGGCTGCGGCGGACATACCAGTTGCTCATGTCATCAACAAAATTCTGCAGGAAGCGGGCCGCCTCGGGAATCTGATAATTCTCCAGAGCATTATCCACATTGCCGATCAGCGTATTCAGCTTGCTCAGCATCCAGCGGTCCATGACCGGCAGCTTGTCGTACTCCAGCTCATATTTGGTGGCGTCAAACTGATCGATCTCGGCATACAGCACATAGAAGGCATAGGTATTCCACAGAGTACCCATGAACTTCCTCTGTCCCTCGGTAACCGCCTTGCCGTGGAAACGGTTGGGCAGCCAGGGCGCGCTGTTGATATAGAAATACCAGCGGATGGCGTCGGCGCCGTAGGTATTCAATGCATCCATGGGATCCACGGCGTTCCCCTTGGACTTGCTCATCTTCTGTCCGTTCTCATCCTGCACATGACCCAGGACGATGACGTTCTTATAAGGAGCCTGATTGAAGATCAGCGTGGAGATAGCCAGCAGCGAGTAGAACCAGCCGCGGGTCTGATCGACCGCCTCACTGATGAAATCGGCGGGGAAATTCTTCTTAAAGGTCTCCTGATTCTCAAATGGATAGTGATACTGGGCGAAGGGCATGGAGCCGGAATCGAACCAGCAGTCGATGACCTCCGGCACGCGGTGCATCTGTTTGCCGCACTCCGGGCAGGTGATCGTCACTTCATCGATGAAAGGACGATGCAGCTCGATCTCATCGGGGCAGTTGGGAGACATTTCCTTCAGCTCCGCCTTGCTGCCGATGGCATGCTTATGACCGCAGGAACACTCCCAGACATTTAAGGGAGTCCCCCAGTAACGGTTACGGCTGATGCCCCAGTCCTGAATATTCTCCAGCCAATCGCCGAAACGGCCCTTGCCGATGCTCTCGGGAATCCAGTTGATCGTATTGTTATTGTTGATCAGGTCATCCTTCACTGCCGTCATCTTGATGAACCACGATTCTCTGGCATAATAGATCAGAGGCGTGTCACAGCGCCAGCAGAAAGGATAATCATGCTCGAATTTGGGTGCATCGAAAAGCAGCCCCTGCTTCTCGAGATCCTGCAGGACCATGGGATCGGCCTTCTTGACGAAAACACCGCCGTAAGGCGTATTGGCCGTCATATTTCCCTTGCTGTCCACCAGCTGCACGAAGGGCAGGTTGTATTTCCGGCCCACTTTCGCGTCGTCTTCACCAAAAGCCGGGGCGATGTGAACGATACCGGTACCGTCGCTCATGGTGACATAGTGATCGCAGGTTACAAAATGCGACTTCTTATGCTGCTCCTCGGCCAGCTCCGCAGCCACCGCATAGAGGGGCTCATACTCCAGCACCTCATAGGGCTCCTGGCCGTCCTGCGCCAGACCGCCCAGCACCGCATCGAGCAGCGCTTCCGCCAGGTAATAGGTGAAACCGTCGGCGGCCTTTACGCGGCAGTAGGTCTCATCCGGGTTCACGCAGAGCGCTACGTTGCTCGGCAGCGTCCAGGGAGTCGTCGTCCAGGCCAGGAAATAAGCATCCTCGCCGACCACCTTGAAACGCACCACCGCGGAACGCTCCTTTACCAGCTTATAGCCCTGTGCGACCTCGTGAGAGGACAGAGGAGTGCCGCAGCGGGGGCAGTAGGGAACGATCTTGAAGCCCTTATACAGCAGACCCTTTTCCCAGATTTCCTTGAGCGCCCACCATTCGGACTCAATGAAATCATCCTCATACGTGACATACGGGTGCTCCATGTCGGCCCAGAATCCAACCTTACCGGAGAATTCCTCCCACATGCCCTTATAACGCCACACGCTCTCCTTACATTTCTGGATAAACGGCTCCACGCCGTATTCCTCGATCTGCTCCTTGCCGTCCAGACCCAGCTCCCGCTCCACTTCCAGTTCTACGGGCAGTCCGTGCGTGTCCCAACCGGCCTTCCGGGGCACATTGTAGCCCTTCATCGTCCGATACCGGGGGATCATATCCTTAATCACGCGGGTCAGCACATGGCCGATGTGCGGCTTGCCGTTGGCCGTAGGCGGTCCGTCATAGAACATGTACTCCGGCCCTTCCTTGCGGTTCTCCATGCTCTTTTCGAAGATCTGATTCTCTTCCCAGAACTTCTCGACCTTATTCTCCCGCTCTACAAAATTCATATCTGTAGAAACCTTCTGATACATCCTGTTTTCCTCCATGTGGATCATGTCGTCAGTATACGGCTCCCGGAAATTTATTCCGTAAATCGGATAGGGGTACAGCCCCTATCCGCTGCGCGGACTGCGTCCGGCATAAGCCGGAAAAAATCCTTACGCAGCCCTGCGCATATAAAGAAACAGGCTTCCGTCCCAAACAGGACGAAAGCCTTTCATTTCGTTATACCACCTTGTCTGCTGCGTACAAAAGATACGCGCTCTCGATAACGGGAGAACCGTCTGAGCCTACCCGAAAAAATCTCTTCGCTCGGTCAGAAACTCCGGAGTGATCTTCCGCCTCCCGCTTCTTCCGCCGGTCTCTCATCCTCACCGGCTTGCTGTGGGTTTTCCGGGCGCGTACTGTCTCCTTCTGCGTTTTCTGCTATAGAACGTCACCGAAACTGACGCATTTGAGCCCATTATAAGAGTCATACCGGAAAATGTCAAGGTTCTCGTATTTTTATCTATGCCCGATCCGGCAATTTCTGTTGCAATTTCGTCCCTTATGGTGTAATAATGATGCCGTGCCTTAAAGCACAGTCAGAATCACAAAAAAAGTATGAGGTCTAACGAAATGATTCATATTCTTCTGGTCGTCATCTATCTGGCATTTATCGGTCTGGGACTGCCGGATTCCCTTCTCGGCTCCGCCTGGCCCTCCATGTATGGAGAGTTAAATGTCCCTGTCTCCTACGCAGGGATCATCTCCATGACGATCGCACTGGGAACCATTTTTTCCAGTCTGCAGAGCGATCGGCTCTCCCGAAAATTCGATACCGGGAAAATCACGGCGGTCAGCACCGCCATGATGGCTGTCTCCATGCTCGGATTTTCCGTCAGCCACTCTTTTTTCCAGCTCTGGCTGTGGGCCATTCCCTATGGACTTGGAGCCGGAAGCGTGGATGCGGCTCTGAATAATTATGTGGCTCTGCACTATCCGAGCCGTCATATGAGCTGGCTGCACTGCATGTGGGGCCTTGGCACACTGGTCGGTCCCAACGTAATGGGATATGTATTGACGAGCGGAGGAAGCTGGCATCGCGGATATCTCTCGATGGCTCTGATTCAGGCGATTCTGACTGTCATCCTGCTTTTCAGTCTTCCGCTGTGGAAAAAAGCCGCTGACTTTCAGGAAAAAAGAATGACGGCTGAAACAAAAGCGGCGGCTCTTTCTCTGCGATCTATCTTCGCCATTCCGGGAGCGAAAGAGGTCATGCTGACCTTTTTCTGTTATTGTGCCCTGGAACAGACGGCCATGCTCTGGGGCAGCACCTGGCTGGTGCTCCATCTCGGTCTTTCCGCCGAGACGGCGGCGCGGTGCGCCAGTCTGTTCTTTCTCGGCATCACGGCCGGACGCGGCATCAACGGATTTTTAACGTACCGGTTTAATGATACGCAGATGATCCGTGCCGGTCAGGGGATCCTGCTGCTGGGGATCATTTTCCTGCTTCTCCCTGTCGGTACAACATCGGCCATCGTCGGCCTGATCCTGGTCGGTCTCGGCTGTGCGCCAATCTACCCCTGCATCATACACTCCACGCCGGAGCATTTTGGGGCCGACCGGTCGCAGGCTCTGATCGGCGTACAGATGGCCAGCGCCTATACCGGTACCTGCCTGATGCCGCCGTTGTTTGGCCTGATTGCCAACCATTGTTCCGTCTCATTGTTCCCTTTCTATCTGGCTGCCATCCTGATCCTGATGGTCTTCATGCACGAACGGTTGATAAAGAAGAATCGAGCATGAGGCGGCTTGCCGCCTCATGCTCGCCTGCGCCGACCGCGTATGGCGCCAGCCATAAAACTAGCACAGGCATCCCCGTCCGTTCCCGGACGGGGATGCCTGTGCTTTTATCAGACGTTATCACATTCTCCGAGTGTTCCCAGAACGAAATAGCTTCTCTCGGGAATCTTCTGAATATATTTGTCGAAGAAACGAACGAATTCAAACACATTCTCGTCTGTCTTAAATACAGCATCCGAATGCTCTGCCCCTTCAAAGAGCTTCATCTGAATTGTCTCGCTTCCTACAACCTTCACATATTCGTTGTAAAAATCTACACACTGGCAGTACGGTACTGCATGGTCTCCTGTACCCTGTTCCACATAAAAGGGAACTGTCTTTTTACTCAGATGCTTTGCCGGGCTGGCGGCTCTCACTTTCTCCGGGACGTCCCGCAGAGGAGCATTAAAGAAATAGGCTTCGGCACTTACTTCCTCATCAAATCCCCGTTCTGGATATGTTTTTCTCCAGTCAGATTCCCATTTTGTAAGATCAAAGGGAGCAAACCAGGTAAACACTGCCTGCACGGCACTGGATTCTTTCTCCCATCCCATACTGAGATCCTCATAGTCAGGGCAATCATTCGTTGTCCCCAGCATCGCAGCCAGGTGACCGCCCGCGGAATTTCCTGCAACCCCGATTCTCTCTGTACAAAGGTTATATTTTTCTCCATTGGCCCGCAGAAAACGGATGGCTGCCTTGCAATCATACAGAGGCTCCGGCCATTTTCCTACATCCGACAACCGATAATTGATACAGCAGACCGCATACCCGGCATAAAGAAGCCGGTTGACAGACTGTGTCTGCACATGATTTTTATCGCCGATCAGCCATCCGCCCCCGTGGATATACACAATCACCGGAAAAGGCCCTTCTCCTTCATTGGGCAGAACAAGATTCAGTTTCTGATATTCGGATGTTGTGTTTGCATACGGTATATCCATGTATTTCCGATGGAACGAACTCAGATCCGTATTTTTCGGTATTTTCTCACTGCCTGGTATGGTCGCCAGTACAGCTTCTTTTGATACATGATACATTTTCTGTCACCTCTCGATCATTCAGGTTTTTATCCGCGTATCAGCCGGGGACAGATCCTTTTGACTCCGGCCTCATCATTTATATAAAGCCCGCAAATAAATTGCGGGCTTTGCTGTACAGTCAATCGTGAGAATACCCGGATTATAATATCCCAGGGCAGCCATCAACTCGATGTAGAGATCCTCGCCGATGTCATTCTAAACCAGCTCGTTGGCCTCGGTGGAGTTCTCTCTCATCTTCTCATAGTCTTCGTCGGTGAACTCGATGAAGGTCATCCCCGCATCCTCAAGAAGCTGACGGTTGCTGTCGGAACTCTCGATCGCATCGTTGAGCGCATACTCTGCCACCTCGATGGATGCCTGGTCCACGATCGCCTGATAGTTCTCGGGCAGACTCTCATAGAATTCCTCGTTCATCATGAAGCCCGTATAGAACATCACATGACGGGTATCAATCAGATATTTCTGAACCTCCTGCAGGTTGGCGGAAATGATGGAGTCGTAGGGGTTCTCCTGCGCCTCTACAAGACCCTGCTGCAGGGACATATACACCTCAGACCAGGCAATGGGAGTCGGATTGGCACCCCACTCAGCCCAGTAGCTCATAGGCACGGTGCTGTCCATAACACGGATCTCCAGACCGGCCAGATCCTCATAGCAGGTCACTTCCTTGTTGGAAGTCAGCATCCGGAAATCACAGGGCTCGATGCAGAGCAGGCGAATTCCCTCATCCAGGAACAGCTCATCCAGGATCTGCCGATAGGTATTATCTTCCTGCATGATCTCATGAGCCTGATCAAAAGATGTCACCAGGTTCGGCAGCTCAAAGATACCGAGAGATGTTGCCGTCGCAGAACCGGGAGAACCGGCGATGACCTGAACGCTGCCGTCCTTGATCGCTTCGTTCATTTCAGCTACGCTGAACAGAGTCCCGTTGGGATACACATCAACGGTAATCTTACCCTCGCTGTATTCCTCGATCAGTTCCGCAAACTTCAGGCAGGCACGGTTCAGCACCGTATCCTCGCCGGAGCTATGGTTCACCATGATGGTGACTTCAGGATCATCGTCATTGATTGTGAAAGTCGCGCTGCCGCTGTCAGCGGCTTCCGTCTCTTCGCCTTCGACGGCTTCTGTTTCCTCTCCTTCGGCAGCTTCTGTCTCTTCACTGGTCTCTGCAGCCTCGGTGGTGTCCTCTGCTGCAGCGGTGGTGTCCGACGACGAGCTGGAGCTGGAACTGGAGCAGGCGGCCAGCGAGGCAACCATCGCTGCAGCCAGCATCATGACAAGCAACTTTTTCAATTTCTTCATGTTACTCCTCCTTGAATAGGTTTTTTATAGTGACAGACGGCGCGGATTCGTCCCTGCGGCCTTCTCCGCACCGCAGACTATACATAATATAAAGTGAACGCAGCAGATCTGCAGAGTACGGCGGATTGCTTTATCTCGAAAGGAACAGCGTCAGCTGCGGGAAGAACACGATCAGCAGCAGGGCAATCATGAACGCGCCAATGAACGGTATCGCAGCTCTTCCGATCTTCATGGGCTGTTCATCCACCAGTGGCGCACCGACAAAGAGGTTCAGTCCGAAAGGCGGCGTGACAAGACCAACCGCCAGACAGCAAACCATGATAATACCGAAATGGACCGCGTCCACTCCCAGAGCCGTCGCGGAGGGCAGCAGGATCGGGGAAAGGATCGTCACCGCAGGACCGCCGTCGACGAACATACCCAGAATCAGCATGGCGATAACCACCACGATCAGGAAAGCGTATTTGCTGCCGAAGGTATCGCTCATGAAGGTGGCCAGCAGCGTCGGCGCCTTCAGGAGGGTCAGAACCTTGGCAAACGCCATGGAGACGCTGATCATCATGCAGAGACCGGCATAACTGTTGATGGCTTCCAGCATGTAAGGAATGATATCCTTTGGTTTCATAGTCTTATAGATAAACAGCGATACGAACAGCGCATACCATACGGACACACAGGCAGACTCGGTGGGGGTACAGATCCCGGAATAAATGCTTCCCAAAATGATCACCGGGCACAACAGAGCCCAGAAGCCCTCTTTCAGAACGCCCCAGTAACCCACCTTCAGCAACTCTTCATGGTTTTTAGCGACTTTTTCCTTATCCTCTCCGTGTCTCTTACAATAAAACCAGGCATATACCATCAGAGCCACGGCAATGAGAACGCCGGGAATGATACCGCCGGTAAACAGCGCTCCGATGGAGGTGCTTGTCATGATACCGTAGGAAACCATGGGAATACTTGGCGGGATGATGACACCCAGAGAGCCCGCCGTGGCAACCAGGGCACAGGAGAAGACCTTGTCATACCCCAAGTCAATCAGAATTGGCAGACACATGACGCCGACGGCCGCCACCGTCGCGGGTCCGGAACCGGAAATGGCTCCGTAGAACAGACAGGTGATGATGACAGCACAGGGAATACCCGCCGTCCTTTTGCCGATAAAAATAGCAAACACGTCAAACAGTTTCTTTGAAATGCCGCCCTTTGCCATGATGGCGCCGGAGAGCATGAACAGCGGAATCGCCAGCAGTGTGATGGAATCCAGCGATGTGAGCATGGAACGCAACACGACGGCCGGGGTCCCCGCAAAGGAGCTGTTCATCAGCCAGGGTGTGAAGGAAGCGACTCCCAGAGCCACCGCCATGGGGATACCCAGAAAAATCAATACGACCATTACCAGAATAACTGTAGCAATCATGCTGTCACACCTCCTTTATTTCTGCCGATTATAAACTTGACAAATTGTTCGATCGACCGAAAACCGGCCAGTCCCGTGCCCAGCGTCAGTGCAAAATACTCATAGACCAGCGGCAGCTGGAGCGCGGAGGTCACGCTTCCGTTTGATGCTGTCGTCTGAAGCAGGAAAATGGACTGTACAAACAGAAATGCGTAAAAAACAAACAGAAAGACTTCTCCGACATTATCGATAAATTTTTTTACACCGTTGGGAAACAGGTTCACAATCACATCGATCTTGATCGCACTCCGCTTTCTCTGACAATACGAGAAGCAGATGAATCCGGAGTACACAAAACAAATGCGGCAGAACTCCTCCGGCCAGTTCAAAGCATTATGAAATACAAATCTCATGATGATCTGCATAAACATGATAATGCTGATCGCTGCAAGCAGGATCAACAACAGGATGGCTTCCAGATTTTCATCCAGAAATTTCAGGGCCTTCTTCATGGTTCCTCTCCTCTCTTTGAAGATTTGAAATGTTTACAGGTTATCCAATATACTCCTTCTGGAAGGTGATTCTCTTGCCGTTGTACCAGTGAATCCACCCGCGGATCGGACCCTTCCGGGACACGATCATATCGTATGGTTCTCCGGCAACTCCCGCCACGATCTCCTTCGCACAGGTCAGTACATCCTCGACGTCCTCTCTGGTGAAGTAATACAGTCTATGACCGACATAATACCTCTCGATCTCCGGTGTCATGGAGAGAAACCTTTCCAGAGACTCCGCATAGCAACGCACGGTCGGCGCACCCGGAAACATTCCAATGCTGCTGCGCGGATTCACCGCATCGCCGCAGAAAGCATTTCGATGTTCCCGATCAACATACACCATACTGCCGGACGTATGACCGGGAACATGAATTGGTTCCAGCGTATGTCCTCCCAGATCGATGACATCTCCCTCTTCAACATAGAAAATGTCATACTCTGACTCATAGGGAGGCATATTTTCCCGGGCATAGCGCACGATTTCCTCCCTGTCCGGATCGCTCATACACTTAAGCTCCACGAACTCGATTCGATCCTCCCGCGGAAAATCACCCCGGGCCCTTTCCTCTTCATCCGGATGCATATAGACCCAGTTAAACTCACTGTTGCCTGCCGCGTGATCCAGATGCGCATGCGTATTGTACACACATACTGGTAGCGAGGTAATCTCTTCCACCGTACTGCGGAGCGTTCCCATTCCTACACCGGTATCGATCAGCGCCGCTCTGTTTTCCCCCAGAATCAAATACATGGGCAGAGCCGCCGGATGATGATAAATCTCCGCGATCTGATATGTATTCTGATTGATCTGCGTTACCGTGTACGGCTTCATCTCTTTCCCCCTCTCCTGCTTTCTCTTCACAAAGTCTGATTTTCTTTGTGAAATGTATTTTATCATTTCATTATTATTTATCAATATCGTTTTTTATCATGTGGTTGATTGGCAAAGTAAATTCCACTTTCTCAAAGTAAATTCCATCGAGAGC
>JAJQCL010000202.1:1318-3271 GCA_021202715.1 Lachnospiraceae bacterium | reverse complement strand
TTTCAAGCTTTCCTGGAGTAATTATCTTGTTAAAAGCCATCTGTAGGAAAAACTATGGCACAGAATAGGAAGAAGAAGGGAGGGCGGACCGCTTTGCTGGCGGCCCGTGTGATCCTGCGTATTGCACTCGCTGCGCTGCTGGTTGTATTACTGGTCGAAGCGGCGCAGTCGGCCTACGCCTTCGGATATTCTGTGTTCACCTCCGAAGCGATGGAGGACGCGCCGGGAAAAGATGTGGTGGTGACAGTGACGGAGGGGATGTCGGACAATCAGGTGGGAGAGCTGCTGGAGAGCAAGGGCCTGATCCGGGACAGCCTGATTTTCACGATCCAGTGCAAAGTCTACGGTTATGAGATCTATCCGGGGAGCTATGTTTTTAATACTTCGCAGACGGTGACCGAGATGGTGGAGAAGATGTCTGAGGAGCCGGAGACGGAGGAGGACGACGGCAGCTTTCTGCCGGAGGACACTTCGGAATCCGAGGACAGTCAGGCGGCAGAGTCCTCCGGGGAGGAGTGACATCAATGGATGAGAAGAAAAAGAAACCGGAGCTTCTGGTCCCGGCAGGGAGCCTGGAGAATCTGAAGACGGCCATCATATACGGGGCAGACGCGGTCTATCTCGGCGGAGAGAGCCTGAGCCTGCGGGCCGGTGCAAAGAACTTTTCCATGCCGGAGATCCGGGAGGGTGTGACCTTCGCACATGCACAGGGGGCGAAGGTCTACGTCGCGGCGAATATTTTTGCTCATAATGCCGACCTGCGACCGGCGCTGAAGTTCTTCCTTTTATTAAAAAACATACAGCCGGATGCGCTGATCATCTCGGATCCGGGACTGTTTTCCATGGCGCAGGAGGTGTGTCCGGAGATTCCCGTCCATATCAGTACGCAGGCCAACAATACCAATTACGGCACATATCTGTTCTGGCATAAACAGGGGGTAAAACGGGTGGTTTCCGCACGGGAGCTGTCTCTGACGGAGCTGCGGGAAATCCGCGCCAACATCCCGGAGGACATGGAGATCGAGACCTTTGTACACGGCGCCATGTGTGTTTCCTATTCGGGGCGCTGCCTGCTCAGCAATGTCCTCACCGGGCGGGACGCGAACCGGGGAGCCTGTACGCATCCCTGCCGCTGGAAATATCACCTGGTGGAGGAGACCCGCCCCGGCGAATACATGCCTGTCTTTGAAGATGAGCGGGGCACGTATCTCTATAATTCCCGGGATCTGTGTATGATCGAGCATGTGCCGGAGCTGGTGGAGGCCGGTCCTGACAGCTGGAAGATTGAGGGGCGGATGAAGACCGCCCTTTATGTCGCGACGGTGACCCGGGCATACCGTCAGGCGATCGATGATTATTTTGAAGATCCGGAGAAATACTATAGGAAATTACCCTGGTATCAGGAAGAGGTAAGAAAATGTACCACCCGCCGTTTTACCACCGGATTCTTTTTCGGCAAACCCGGCGCCGAGGCACAGACTTATGAGGATTCGACGTACTGCAAAGAGTATATCTATCTGGGAACGATCGAGCTGGAAGAGGAGCGCCCCTTCCTGCGGCAGAAGAATAAATTTTCTCTGGGAGAGCAGCTGGAACTGATGCGGCCGGACGGAACAAATCTTCCGGTGACTGTACAGGGGCTGACGGATGAGGACGGGAACGCGCTGGAGAGCGCACCCCATCCGGCGCAGAAGATTTATCCAGATCTTGGGGTTCCCCTGCGGGAGTATGATGTGCTGCGCAGGCGGGAACAGAAGGAGGAGGACGAACATGAACATTCCTGAGGGATATGAGTGTGTGGAAGCGGAGCATGTGGCGGAATGTAATTCCGAAGCCTGGGTTCTGAGGCATCAGAAAACAGGCGCCCGGATTCTGGTCCTTGAGAATGAGGATGAGAATAAGGTCTTCACGATCGGATTCCGGACGCCTCCGGCGGACAGCACGGGATTGCCT
>JAJQCL010000202.1:0-1308 GCA_021202715.1 Lachnospiraceae bacterium | reverse complement strand
ATCCTGGAGCATTCAGTGCTATGCGGTTCGGAGAAATTTCCGGTGAAAGATCCGTTTATTGAATTACAGAAAAGTTCTCTGCAGACCTTCCTGAACGCGATGACCTATCCGGATAAGACCATTTATCCGGTGGCCAGCTGCAACGAGAAGGATCTGGAAAATCTGATGGATGTATATATGGATGCCGTCCTTCATCCTGCCATTTACAGTCAGGAGAAGATCTTCCGTCAGGAGGGATGGCACTATGAGATGGAGACGGCGGACAGTCCCCTTACGCTCAATGGTGTCGTTTACAATGAGATGAAGGGGGCTTTTTCTTCCCCGGAGGACGTGCTGGAGCGCTACACGCAGGCGGTGCTTTTCCCGGATACTCCGTATGCAAATGAGTCCGGCGGCGACCCCGATGTGATCCCGACACTCAGCTACGAGGATTTTCTGGCCTTTCATGCGGCTTATTACCATCCTTCAAACAGTTTTATCTATCTCTATGGCAAGATGGACATGGAGGAAAAGCTGCGCTGGCTGGATGAGAAATATCTGGGGAGCTACGATCGCCGGGAGATCGACTCCCGGATCCCGGCGCAGAAGCCCTTCGCAGAACCGGCGGATGTGACGGTTCCCTATCCCATCGCGGCGGAAGAGAGTCCGGAGGGCAAGGCCTTTCTGTCGCAGAGCTGGGTGGTGGGGGAGATCACGGATCCGGTTCTCTATGTGGCCTTTCAGGTGCTGGAAACGGCGCTTCTGACCGCGCCGGGCGCGCCCGTCAAGCAGGCGCTTCTTGATGCCGGTCTCGGAGAGGACGTTTTTGGCGGATATCAGAACGGCTCCCGCCAGCCGTATTTCAGTGTGGTGGCAAAGAATGTTGATGCATCCAGAAAGCCCGAGTTCCTCTCGGTCATCCGGGAGACACTGCAGACGCAGGCGGAGGAAGGGATCAATCGCCGATCTCTGGAGGCGGCTCTGAATACGCTGGAATTCAAGAATCGGGAGGCGGATTTCGGACCCTATCCGAAGGGACTGATCTACGGCATCGAGAGCTTTGACAGCTGGCTCTATGACCGGTCGCCGCTGCTGCATCTGCATTATGATGAGACCTTTGCTTTCCTGCGGGAGAACCTGGATACCGGGTATTTCGAGTCCCTGATCCGTGTCTATCTTCTGAATAATTCTCATCAGGCGGTTCTCGTCCTTGCTCCGGAGCCGGGGCGGACGGAGAAGATGGACCGGGAGCTGGCGGAGCGGCTGGCGGCGCAGAAGGCCTCTCTGTCTGCGGAGGAGATCGAGGGGATTGTCCGCGCGACCGGGAAG
>JAJQCL010000233.1 GCA_021202715.1 Lachnospiraceae bacterium | reverse complement strand
ATGGTCTTCACGGCGGTTCACCTCCCACGTGGCCTCACACCACTCAAATCCGCATGACAGGATTCACGTTTCATCCGACTCAGACCTGCCAGCCAGTTTCACCCTTCGCTTTCAGCGCCGTATAAAGCTCCGCCCCGGCTGCATCCTCGTAAGGGCTGACCCACACCAGACCGGCGATCCCCATGGTAACAGTGGACAGGATATCCCACAGCAGGAACGACCAGTCCAGTACAAAGGCATTCAATTTTTCGCCCATCATCATCTCCCGGCTCCGCTCCAGCGCTTCATGAGCCGTGAGCTCCGGGTTATCCGCCAGAAGATACGGAACCATCCGATATTCATAGACTTTGACGATACCGGGAATCACCAAAAGCAAAGACCACAGAAAGATATACAATGTCATCCGGAACATGACAGCCACCACATTTCCGTACTGGTAACGGAATCCCAAGCGCAGATCACCCAGTTCTCCCCGGCTGTGGATATTGTGCAGATAGAAGCGGGCCGCGCCCACCTCCAGAACATTTCCCAGAAGAGCGACAAAGGCAACCGCCAAAACCGTACCAACGATCACGAACGGAATTACCCACAGCAGAAACCAGCCTGCCTCTGTGAGCAGATCCCATAAACCGGACAGCAAACCGCCGCCCATATAAGAGTCTCCCCGCCCGAACACGGTATCAAAACCGGAATCCAGATCCAACCGATACTCCCAGCCCGTCCCGCCTGTCGTCAGACCCGCGATCAGACTCACAAGGATGCACATGATCCAGTTCTTCTTCACCATCAGCCTGGCATTGGCTTTTACCTGCGCTCTCGTCCAGTTCATTGATATCCCCCTCTTCTGTATGGCAATTTACCTGTCGCCGTGCTGCCTCCCCCGGCAGCCAGTCCCTGTATGATCGAAATAACTCCTACACCAGCTCCCACTGCGGTCCCTTGCCCTTGGGCTCCGGCGCCTTGATCGTCAGCTCCGGATTCTTTACCGCCACCTTCGTATACTTGGGAATGGAGTGCGTAATGAAGGCGCTGCCGCCGATGATCGATTCCTCACCGATAACCGTGTCACCGCCCAGAACCGTGGCCCCGGAATAAATCGTCACGCGGTCCTCGATCGTCGGATGGCGCTTCACGCCGGACAGCTGCTGACCGCTTCGGGTAGACAGCGCTCCCAGCGTCACACCCTGGTAGATCTTCACATTGTTACCGCTCGTCGTGGTCTCGCCAATCACCACAACGGTACCATGATCGATAAAGAAATACTCCCCGATCGTGGCGCCCGGATTGATGTCGATCCCCGTCGAACCGTGGACATATTCTGACATGATGCGCGGCACCAGCGGCACATTCTGCACATATAACTCATGCGCAATACGATAAACCAGAATGGCAAAGAATCCAGGATAAGAGAAAATGATATCCTCCTTGCTCTTGGCCGCCGGATCCCCGTCGAAACCAGCCTGCACATCCTTCAGCAGCATCTTCTGAATGTACGGAATGCGCTGGAAGAATTTTACGCAGATCTCCTCCGCCTCCTGAGAGATTTCTTCCTCGTCCGCCCCGGCCTCGCTCATATAGATCATCGCCAGCTCGATCTGATTTTTCATCTTCCCATAAATCTCTGTCAGGCTCTGCCCCACAAAATAATCGCTCAGCTGAGGCTCCATCGTATCCGCCTGAAAATATCCGGCAAAAAGGATCTTCCGCAGCTCTTCAAGGATCTCGATCACTGTCGCCCGGTTGGGCATCATCCGCCCATGCTTGCGTATCAGCAGTTCCTCCGTGCGGTAATTCTCCGATATCTCCTGCACCACCGCTTCGATGGCTGTTCGTGTATTCTGATTCATGTCTTCTCCCATTCTTTCATGCCCGCAGGCAATCTGACTTTATCTTACACTATATTAGGGCTTTTTTCAATCCGTTCCAAAAATCCCTTGATTACCATGTACTTCACTCTTTCTATTTCATTACCTTATCCATCAGTGACTGATAACGATCCACTACATCATAGACAATATTGTCGCCTGAAATAGCGTTGAAGTGTTCCCTTGTCCTGCAAATACATCGACAACAGCCTTCGCCGCATCTGCCTGAAATTTTTGATGCTTGAATTGCAGCTTCATTCGGTCTCATCCTCCTCCGCCAAATGTTCTTCTAATAACTTCCTTAACTCTTCCTTGCTGGGTAAAACCTCCTCATATTTGCTTGCAAATATCTGATCGTTATCCTCCGGGAGTGTCATCTGAACAACCGCATCATTTTTATCGCGGCACAGAAGAATTCCTATCGTTTTGTTTTCGTCAGCCAGTTTTACCTGCCGGTCATAATAATGCACATACATTTGCATTTGTCCGATATCCTGATGCGTCAGCTTACCAATTTTCAAATCAAAGAGCACAAAACATCGTAACAACCGGTTGTAAAATACAAGATCCACTTTGAAGTGGTCTTCCTCATAGGTAAAACGAACCTGTCTTCCGATAAAAGCAAAACCGGTTCCCAACTCGAGCAGAAATCTCTCCAGATGTGATATGATTCTGCTCTCCAAGTCTGATTCTGAATACTCCGGCAATTCCGGCAAGTTCAAAAATTCCAGGATATATGGGTCTTTCACTATATCCATCGGATTATCAATTACCTGTCCCTCCAGGGCAAGGCGGTAAACTTCTTCTTTATTTGTGCTTAAAGCAATCCTCTCATACAGTGCACTGTTGTACTGTCTTTTCAGCTCATCCAGGCTCCAATTATTTTTTACGGCCTCAATCTCATAAAAATGACGTTCATCAACATTTTTAATCCGCATCAAGAGAAGATAATGAGACCAACTAAGGAAAAATTTCCTTCCTGTGCTGATTGTTGGCAGGTTGGGGAATTGGTCAGAAAACTTCTGACCAATTGAATCCGTAGAATAAACCTGATAAAACTGCCGCATCTGCTTTACATTTGTCACAGAATATCCTCTGCCCATAATCTCCGTCAGGTATTTTGAAACCTCCTTGATGATATATTTCCCGTATACAGCCCTTCCTTCCTCATTTTGCTCTTCCACATATATCTTACGTCCAACTTCATAATATCCGTAAACCATCGATAAGTTGACGGCTCTTTTGGCGTTTGCCCGCGCAGCCATCAGAATATCTGAAATTTCTTTTAAAAATTTATCGTCAATCTGCATCCTGCTCACCTCGCTTATTCCCCAGAGTTATCAAATGACATGGACGGTTTGAACTTTGCCACGCCGTCCCTGATGGAAAGGACAATATATGTATCACTGACGGCACCCAGCTTCTTT
>JAJQCL010000083.1 GCA_021202715.1 Lachnospiraceae bacterium | reverse complement strand
AATCTGCGGTTATACGGCCGTCTGGGACAGACGAACAGCCGGAAGCGGGAGAATCCGCAGATGCTGGTGGGGCTCTGCGGCTGCATGATGCAGGAGGCGGAGGAAGTGGAGAGGATACGGAAGTCCTACCCCTTCGTGGATCTGGTCTTCGGCACGCACAATATCTTCAAGCTGGCCGAACTCCTTTACCTCTGTCTGACGGAGGAGCGCCGGGTCATCGACGTCTGGGAGAGTACGGAGCAGATCGTGGAGGAGCTTCCCGCGGAGCGCAAATATCCCTTCAAATCCGGCGTCAATATCATGTTCGGCTGCAATAATTTCTGCAGCTACTGCATCGTTCCCTATGTGCGGGGGCGGGAGAGGAGCCGGGCTTCGGAGGATATTCTCGACGAGATCCGGCGGCTGGCCGCAGACGGTGTGAAAGAAGTCATGCTCCTGGGACAGAATGTCAATTCGTATGGGAAGAATCTCCCGGAACCGGTCACGTTTGCCGAGTTGCTGCGCCGCGTGGAGAAGATCGATGGTATCGAGAGAATCCGCTTCATGACCTCCCATCCGAAGGACCTCTCGGACGAGCTGATTGAGGTGATGCGCGATTCCCAAAAGATCTGCCGTCATCTGCATCTGCCGCTTCAGTCCGGCAGCAGCCGCATCCTGAAGCTCTTGTAACGGAAATACGATAAGGAACAGTACCTGGAGCTCGCCGCGAAGATCCGGCGGGAGATTCCCGATATCTCCCTGACCACGGACATCATCGTCGGTTTTCCGGGAGAGACGGAGGAGGACTTCGAGGAGACGATGGACGTAGTGCGGAAGGTGCGTTACGACAGCGCTTTTACCTTCCTCTATTCTCCGCGTACCGGCACCCCGGCGGCCGCCCGGGAGGATCAGGTGCCTCCGGAGGTGGCGAAGCCCCGCTTTGACCGCCTGCTGCGCGAGGTTCAGCAGATTGCCGCAGAACGCTGCGGACGCGATCTGGGAACGGTGCAGACGGCTCTGGTGGAGGAGATCGACAGCCATGATCCGTCTCTGGTCACCGGACGTCTCAGCAACAACCTGATGGTTCATTTCCCCGGAGACGCCCGCCTGATCGGCCATCTGGTGCCGGTTCGGTTGACGGAAGCGCACGGGTTTTATTATATGGGACAGCCGGAATTCTGAGCATCCGGAACCCATCCGGTCTGTTCGACAGACCGGCAGAAAGGAACATACACAAATGATGACTCCCATGATGCAGCATTATCTGGATACGAAGAAGGAGAATCCGGACTGCATTTTATTTTATCGTCTCGGGGACTTTTATGAGATGTTCTACGACGACGCCATTACAGTTTCCCGCGAACTGGAGCTGACCCTGACGGGGAAGGACTGCGGCATGGAGGAGCGCGCACCGATGTGCGGCGTCCCCTATCATGCGGTGGAGGGCTATCTGGCGCGGCTCGTGGAAAAAGGCTACAAGGTAGCGATCGCCGAGCAGATGGAGGATCCCAAGCTGGCCAAGGGACTGGTGAAGCGGGAGGTGGTGCGGATCGTCACGCCGGGCACCAATCTCTGTGCCCAGTCTCTGGACGAAAGCCGGAACAATTATATCATGTGCATCGTCTGTCTGGACAAGACCTTCGGCGTGGCCGTGGCCGACGTCTCCACCGGAGATTTTCAGGTGACGGAGGTGGACTCGGCGCGGGTGATGCTGGATGAGATCCTTAAGTTCGCGCCCTCGGAGATTCTCAGCAATGAGGCATTCTGCATGAGTGGTATCGATACGGACGATCTGAAAAACCGCCTGCGCGTCTCCATGTCCACGCTGGAGAACCGGTATTTCAATGATGAACAGTGTGAACAGCGCCTGCGGGAGCATTTCCACGTAGGAAGTCTGGCCGGGCTGGGGCTTTCCGATTACGCGGTAGGGACAGTTGCCGCCGGAGCGCTGCTGGGCTATCTCTATGAGACGCAAAAGGTTTCCCTGAGCCATCTGACACGTATCCGCCTCTATCAGCCGGGAAAATTCATGGTGATCGACACCTCCACACGGAGGAATCTGGAGCTTACGGAGACTTTGCGTGAAAAACAGAAGCGCGGGACGCTTCTGTGGGTCCTGGATAAGACGCGGACCGCTATGGGCGCCCGTATGCTGCGCCGTTTTCTGGAGCAGCCGCTGATCGATAAGAAGGAGATCCGGCGACGGCAGGATGCGGTGGAAGAGCTCAATGGCGAAATCATTAATCGGGAAGAGCTGCGGGAGTATCTGAATCCCATTTACGATCTGGAACGGTTGATCGGCCGCATCATTTATCATACGGCTTCGCCCCGTGATCTGATCTCTCTGAAGAATTCTTTGAATATGCTGCCTCACATCAAGAGTCTGCTGGCTTCCTATCATTCTGAGCTTCTGACGCAGCTGGGGGAGGATCTGGACAGCCTGGAGGATCTGGCGGATCTGATCGAGCGGAGTATCGAAGATGATCCGCCCCTCACCGTGCACGAGGGAGGGATCATTAAGGAAGGATATTCGGAGGAGGCGGACCGCCTGCGCCGCGCCCGCACCGAGGGAAAGCAGTGGCTGGCCGATCTGGAGCAGCAGGAGCGGGAGCGGACCGGCATCAAGAACCTGCGCATCAAGTTCAATAAGGTCTTCGGCTATTATCTCGAAGTCACAAATTCGTTTAAAAATATGGTACCGGATGATTATGTGCGCAAGCAGACTCTGACGAACGCCGAGCGTTACACGACGCCGCGTCTGAAGGAGCTGGAGGATGTGATCCTCGGAGCGGAGGACAAGCTCTGCAGCCTGGAGTACGACCTGTTTTGCGAGGTTCGTGAGACCATCGCGGCTGAGGTTGTCCGTGTACAGAACAGCGCCAAAGCCGTCGCCTGAATCGATGTGCTGGCTTCTCTGGCTTATGTGGCGGAAAAGAATCACTATGTGCGCCCGTCCATCAATGAGAAGGGCATCATTGATATTCAGGGCGGTCGGCATCCGGTGGTCGAACGGATGATGACCGATGAGATGTTTATCGCCAATGACACGTATCTGGACAACGGGGAGAACCGCCTCGCCGTGATCACCGGGCCGAATATGGCAGGTAAATCAACCTATATGCGGCAGACAGCACTGATTGTGCTCATGGCACAGATCGGTTCCTTTGTTCCCGCCGATGCAGCCAATATCGGCATTTGTGACCGGATCTTTACCAGGGTGGGCGCTTCCGATGATCTGGCCTCCGGACAGAGTACCTTTATGGTGGAAATGACGGAGGTAGCCAATATCCTGCGGAACGCAACCAGACGCAGCC
>JAJQCL010000161.1 GCA_021202715.1 Lachnospiraceae bacterium | reverse complement strand
CTTATGAAAATGATGTAGAGTAAATGCCGAGAGGGCAAGCAAACAGGCAAGTAAGGAATTCACCAGGAGGACAGAAAATGAGCGATGTAATCAATGTTTCTGAGATCTTCGGCGAAGATGTCTTTAATGACACCGTTATGAAGGAGCGTCTCCCCAAGAAGATCTATGATGATCTGAAGAGAACCATCAGTGAGGGCACGGAACTGAATGCTGCGACGGCTGAGGTGGTTGCCAACGCCATGAAGGACTGGGCGGTCGAGAAGGGCGCGACCCATTACACACACTGGTTCCAGCCCATGACGGGTGTGACGGCGGAAAAGCATGATTCCTTCATTACGGCTCCCACGGAAGACGGCAAGACGATCATGGAATTTTCCGGCAAAGAGCTGATCAAGGGCGAGCCGGATGCCTCCTCCTTCCCCTCCGGCGGCCTGCGCGCCACCTTTGAGGCCAGAGGCTATACAGCCTGGGACTGCACGTCCCCTGCGTTCCTGAAGCACGACGCGGCCGGTATTATTCTCTGCATTCCCACCGCGTTTTGCTCGTATACGGGCGAAGCGCTGGATAAGAAGACCCCGCTGCTGCGTTCCATGCAGGCGCTGGATACTCAGGCGCTGCGTGTGCTCCGTGCTCTGGGCAATACGACATCCAAAAAAGTCACTCCCTCGGTCGGTTCCGAGCAGGAATATTTCCTGATTTCCCGCGAGAACTTCCTCAAGAGGAAGGATCTGGTCTACACGGGTCGGACGCTCTTTGGCGCCATGCCCTCCAAGGGACAGGAAATGGAGGATCATTACTTCGGAAGCATCCCCGAGAGCGTCGGCGGATTTATGAGGGATCTGAATGAGAGACTGTGGAAGCTGGGTATCCCGGCCAAGACACAGCATAACGAGGTGGCTCCGGCGCAGCATGAGCTGGCTCCGATTTACAGCGAAGCCAATCTGGCCAGCGACCAGAACCAGATCGTGATGGAATCCATGAAGAAGGTGGCCTGCAGGCACGGTCTGACCTGTCTGCTTCATGAGAAGCCCTTTAATGGCGTCAATGGCTCCGGTAAGCACAACAACTGGTCCATCACCACGGATGACGGCATCAATCTGCTGAACCCCGGCAAGAAGCCGCATGAGAACGTGCAGTTCCAGCTGGTGCTTTCCTGCATTCTGAAGGCTGTGGATGAGCACGCGGATCTGCTTCGTCTGTCCGCTGCGGATGTGGGCAATGACCATCGTCTCGGCAAGCAGGAAGCGCCGCCTGCCATCATTTCCATCTTCCTGGGCGAGCAGCTGCAGGATGTCGTGGATCAGCTTCTGAAGACCGGCGAGGCGCACAGCAGCCTGAAGGGTGATAAACTGGTCACCGGCGTCAGCACCCTGCCTCAGTTCTCCAAGGATGCCACGGATCGAAACCGTACGTCGCCGTTTGCCTTTACCGGCAATAAATTTGAATTCCGTATGGTCGGTTCCTCCGATTCCATTGCCACCTGCAACACGGTGCTGAATACCATCGTGGCGGAGGCGTTCTGCGAGGCGGCGGATATCATGGAGAAAGCTGATGATCCCATTGCGGCCGCGAAGGAAGTGACGCTGGAGAACATCCAGAAGCATCAGAGAATCATCTTCAACGGCAACGGCTACTCGGACGAGTGGGTCGAGGAGGCGGCACGCCGCGGTCTGCCGAATCTGCCCAGCATGGTGGATGCAATCCCGGCGCTGACGACGGACAGGGCGATTGCCATGTTCTCCAAGTTCGGTGTCTATGACGAGGCCGAGCTGAACGCCAAGGCGGAGATCCGTTATGAGACCTATGTGAAGACGATTAACATCGAGGCCAAGACCATGCTGAATATGGCCGGTAAGAGATACATCCCGTCGGTGGTAGAGTATGTCGGCAAGTTGGCTGACTCTCTGACTTCCGTGACGACGGCCTGCCCGGAGGCGGATGTCAGCGTCCAGAAGGAACTTCTGCTGGAGTCCTCCGCACTGCTGTCTGAAGCCAAGGTGGCGATGGCGGCTCTGGAAGATGTTGCCAACAAGGCGGCCGAGGTGGAAGATGTCGAGAAAGCGGCCCGCATGTATCATGACGAGGTGATGCCCGCGATGGAGGCGCTGAGAACGCCCATTGATACGCTGGAGTTCATCGTCGATAAGTCCATGTGGCCCTATCCGTCCTACGGCGACATGATCTTCCAGGTCAAATAAGACGAAGGTACCCGATATCCATCGGCCCGGTGGATGGGCTTTGTACAAAAACGTTGAGGTATACGAAAGGGATCCCTGCTTCAGTGCCTGCTGAAGTGAGGATCCCTTTTTCAGTCTTCTTTTTTGGGCGATCTGTTATTTTGGAACTGGCTGTGTGACGGGGCTACTCTTCCTCGCTGTGCTCCGAGCGGTTTTTTAACAGCTCGCTCATGACGTAGGAGTAAATCTTCTGATTGGAGTCCTGCCAGTTGTCGCAGATGATTTCGGCCTGCTTTTCTGAAGGAACGGAGATATTCAGCTGGATCAGAAATCCTTTCCCTTCTCGCACCTCGCACTGGACAACGATATCAGAGGTGGTGGATTTATAGTAATCAGCCACAACACCGACCTCGTTGCGCAGACGAATCTTATTCTCCCGGAGAAACTGATCCATATCCGCGACAATTCCTTCGGAAATATTGTTGCCGAAGAAGACCAGCGCTTCCTCTCCTTCGCGGGTGATCTCATAGCGTGAGGAGTTGCGGATGGTTTCCTGCTTCATCAGATGGGCCTCCAGCAGCTCGTTGATGGCCTGCTGGAGCGTAAAATAGGTGGTGTACTCCTTGGACAGGAAAAATTCGGAGATCTGCGAATAGGAGAGGGGAAATTTTACCTGCTTGAGCATGTAAAGAATCATCAGCTTATACAGTGTCAGCGGTTCGGAAAGCATACTGTTACCTCGCAATTCCAGTGATTCAGAGCCGACAGTTGCCGGAGTCTCCTCCCATCATAACAATTTTGCGAGACGAAATCAAGGAATTGCGACAGAAAAGCGTTGCCATTTGGCAAAAAGAGCGATATACTGTAAAGGCAAAATCTTATAAGACCATGATGGTCATTCTTCGAAAGACGGATCTGCATTTCTGCTGTCTATTTATTATTTAGAAGAAATCCCGAAAAATTGAATGATTGGAACGAACATGGAAGACTGAGGTATATATATGCAGGAAGATATGACAAAGAAGTCGCTGGCTGAACTGCGCGCTCTGGCAAAGTCTCTGAATCTCCGGGGCGTCAGCGCCTTGCGAAAACAGGAACTGGCGGAGGTGCTGTCCAGACA
>JAJQCL010000198.1:2764-3325 GCA_021202715.1 Lachnospiraceae bacterium | reverse complement strand
CCCCTACAGTACGGACAGCACCGGCGTCATCTGCCTGACGCTGCCGGAGGAGGAGCTGTTCAAATATTTTGACATTTTCAAACACACCCTGTCCGGTACGCTGGGAAAGAACTTGATCAACATGGAATTCCCTCTGGCGCAGGAGGCGGAGGGCGGCACCCAGCACTTCCTCATGCGCCTGCGGGAAAGTAAGCTGGAAGACGAGATTCTGCTGGAGGAATTCTACGATAAGATCATCGCCAGCTATTCCTATGCGGAGAACTATCTGATCCTCGTCATCTACGCCGCCTACGATGTGCCCGGGCGGGCAAAGGACAATACGGAGATGTTCGACGCCTCCGACACGGTCTACTCTCACATCCTCGTCAGCCTCTGCCCGGTGAAGCTGACAAAGCCTGGCCTGCGCTACAATACCGACGAAAAGCTGCTGGAGAACCGGGTGCGCGACTGGGTCGTGGAGAACCCCCTGAACGGATTTCTCTTCCCGGCTTTCAACGACCGCAGCACCGACATCCATCAGACCCTGTACTATAGCGCCAAACCGGAGGAGCCGCAGCCCGA
>JAJQCL010000198.1:0-2754 GCA_021202715.1 Lachnospiraceae bacterium | reverse complement strand
ACCAGGACAATCCCGAGCCCCTGGAACTCTCCCGCCCCGATGTGAAGCGGCTGCTGGAGAACAGCGGCGTGCCCGAGGAAAACCTGACCAACTTCGATCAAACCTTCAATCAGACGGCCGGAGAACGAACGACATTCCTGGCCACAAACATCGCCGAGACCCGGAAATTCAGCGTTGAGACCCCGAATATCATCATCAAGGCGGACCCGGCCTACGCCGATCTCATCGAGACCCGCATCATCGACGGACGACCCTGTCTGGTCATCGCCGTGGACGACCAGGTAGAGGTCAACGGAGTGATGGTGCGGACGACTCTGCCGCAGACCGATTCAGAGGCAGCCGTGGCCGAAATACCCTGGAATTAAAGAACCGAATAAGAATAATATGATACAAGGGACAAAAGGTCATGAATCGAATGCTCGCATTCGTATTCATGACTTTGGGTCCCGCAAAACATGAGTAAGTAGCGCGATTTTTGCAAAAAAATTGCGCGGATTACGAATGTTTTAGGATTGCGGGAGCGCCTCAGCGCGTAGCAATCCGTGTATCAAGGCGACAAAATACCTTTTGTCGCCTATATCATAATATATAAAGAAAGCCTCCCGGCCTGTTTCATACGCAGGAGTGAATAATCACCTCCTGCCCGATCAGCTTCCGGGAGACTTTCTGTTTTTACAAAGAATGACCAATCATTCCATATCTGATAACTTGTATTCCCTGCAAAGAATGTCCTTCGGATATGGTTCTACAGCAAATGCGCCCGCAGCGTCTCATCGTCCAGCGGGGACAGATAGCGGGGTGCCACGTCGAAGACGGTCTTCGCACCGGTCTGGCCCTCCGCCGACATACGGGCAGCGGCGCGGGCATAGGCGACCAGCACGCAGGCAGTGAACTCAGGGTTACTGCCCAGGTTCAGCGAATACTCAATGAGCTGCTTCGTCCCGTCTCCGGTGATGCCGCTGCGCATTACGAAGCCGCCGTGCGGCAGAGAGGTATGCGTGGCATCGAACTCCTCCTCGGTCATGAAGGTCACTGTAGTATCGTAATCAGAGAAATAGTTGGGCATATTCTTGATGGTCTCCTCGATCTGCGCCTGGTCAGCGCCCTCTTCGGCCACCACATAGCACTCGCGGGTATGCTTCTCGCGGGTCGTAAGCTGCGGATTCTCTCCATTGCGCACGGCCTCCAGCGCGGCGGATACGGGGACGGTATACTGAATGCCCTTCTTCACGCCGGGTACGCGGCGGATCGCGTCGGAATGTCCCTGGCTGACGCCCTTACCCCAGAAGGTGTAGGTGCTGCCCTGACGCAGGATGGACTCCGCATAGATGCGGTTCAGCGAGAACAGGCCGGGATCCCAGCCCACAGAGATGAAGGCCACCTTACCGGCTTTCTTCGCCGCCTCATCCACATGCGCAAAATGCGCGGGAATATTTGCGTGCGTATCAAAGCTGTCTACTACGTTAAAGAGGGACGCCACCTCCGGCGTCTGCTGAGGAAGATCGGTCGCGCTGCCGCCGCAAAGGATGACCACATCCACCTTCTCCGTCCAGGAAGCGGCTTCCGCCATAGGGACCACCGGCACGCCGGAGGCGGTCTTCACGGACGCGGGATCTCTCCGCGTGAACACACACACCAGTTCCATATCGGGATTCTGCGCCATGGCTTTCTCCACGCCGCGTCCGAGGTTCCCGTAGCCTGCGATTGCGATTCTTGTCATATCGGTTCTCCTTACTGTGTATGATTTTAGGCGCATCCCGTGTATTCGTCGTATTTTTCATCAGCATACGCACCACGGGTCAGAGGCCTGCCGCCCTTTTACGCCATACCGATTTTATTCTACACAATAACGCAGGGAAAATCCAGTTTCTTTTTTATATAACAAGGAATCTTCACGAAAAAGTTTTTCATCAAAGGTTTCCGCTCATAATATCCTTCAGATCAAACAGAAGCACCGACGTATCCTTTGCAGCCTCCTGCAAAACCGCATCAGTAAAGCCCGTTTTACTGAACAGTGCAAACCAGGTTTTATTCCTCCGTCGGCTTATCAGATCGGCTCGATGCCGCAGCCTCTCCAACACCGCATAATCCAGGGGCTGATTTTTCCACTTGCATTCGCCGAACAGGAAGTCGTCCTCTCCTCTGGCTACCAGATCTACTTCTGCCTGCCCGTGCTCCGGGGAATTACGGTCTGTCCCCCACCAGCTCCCAATCTCGGTAAACAGAATCGGCAGCTCGCCAAGGCTGTTCTTTCGCAGCAAATAGTCTCTGCAAACCTGTTCAAATACAAGACCCATATAATGACTGTAGTCCGGTTCAATCTTCTGCTTCCATACGAGTTCCAGAGCATCCGTCTCAAGCAGCGTTTTATTTCCGGATACATAACGATACCAAAAGCGAAACATAAAGTCCGAGATTCGATAAATGCTCTTTCGGGAGGAGACTTTTTCCCCAAACGGAGTCTGCCTGTCTATAATCCCAAGTTCACAGAGGGATGCAATATATTTCAGGCATTTCGCCGCCGGTTCTCCTGTCTTTGTCGCAATCTCATTTGCCCGGGACGCGCCTCCGGCGATCGCTTCAATAATTGCCGAATAAACCCCCGGCTCCTGGACTTCCTGACGAAGCAGGAGTAAGGGTTCCTCATAGAGATATGCGGTCGGGCGCAGAAAGCTGTTCTGAATATTTTCCTTCAGACTTAACTGCGCATCGACCTGCCGCAGATACAGCGCAGTTCCGCCATACGCCCCATAC
>JAJQCL010000130.1 GCA_021202715.1 Lachnospiraceae bacterium | reverse complement strand
AGAAAAATTCCGTTTTGTTTTTTTCATTGTCTACTTGACAGGGGGCACTTCACCCCTCTTAAGCCGCCTTCTTTTGCTGCTTTTCTTGGCGGCGCAAGTTTGCGGCGTTAAGATACGAGTTTTGTCAAGGGTAATTTTCCTTATATCCCTATCCCCTCAACTCGTCACAGGATTAAGGGTCAGGGTGTCTGTGTGCAAAAGGTTTATCTGTCAGCATCTGCCCTGTCAGGTAAAACTCTGCCGACGCTTGAAGCGTCGGCAGAGTTTTCTTCTGAGCATTTATAAATGGCTAAATATTTGGAGAAGCAGTCGACTCAAATCAGTGATTGCATTACGGTATAGGCGCCATGCTCCCGCACCTCATCCTGGTTGCAAACAACATGTTCAAAGCCCGGATTTTACGTCAGGTCTTGTCCTCAAACTTCCGTATTACCATAATAACGCAGGTCAGCGCAGCATTGGAATCCTCTCTGTGGCAGCGTAAAACTCCAGGATTTTGCGGTCATCCTGAATGAGGTATTCATTGCCGCTGTGCCACCCGATCAGTCCTGCATCTGTCACCTGAATGCTCCGACAAAAGGTAATATAGCAGACGAAGGAGGCAGTCAGGCAAGTTGGCAAATTTTGATTCTATGCTGCCCAAACCGGAGCCTTCCTGTCCAAACAGATTGCCCTTTTTCGACCCGTTAGGTCGCCTCCCCTGACCGATACGTATCTCTTACATCACAGATGTAGTCCCCCTGCTTTCCGACCCGGCAGTTACCGGGTGATGTAAGAAAAGCTGTCGCCAGACTGCACATAGGAAATCGGAATCTCGTTCCCAATGACCTGAGGCAGCCATTTCGCCATGCATTTCATGCCCAGCTCCTCCACATTGAAGTGCCCCATTTCCAAGATCGCTTTTGGGCGCCCTGCGAAGCAGGAGTCCCGGACATAGGCGCTCATGGTCCAGTCCACGATCTCAAATGGAATCATGACATCCGCCCCCTCATTCCGGATGCGCTTCATGGCCTCATTGTCCGGTACAGTACCGTCATTCTTCCACCCCCGGCTGGCCTGCACATGTTCGCAGAAGAAGACCCGCTTCACCGGGGCGTTCTGGTCGCCCACCACGCGGATGCCGGTCAGGTTCAGCTTTTCCATCAGCTCTGCGGCCAGAGATTTTACATCGGTTTCCGGAATTTCATACATCAGCGGCTTTTGAGTGCCGCCCACCACATACTCCCTCCAGCCCAGCTCGTGCATGATACCATAAAAAATGCCATCTGTAGAGCCTGCGCGGACGTTGCCGTGGATGTGGTCATGATCTCTCCAGATAACAATACCGTGTTCCTCCAGCAGCTGCCGCTTCACCTCATAGACCGGGTCGCCCTCCAACCACTGGGTATCGTCTTCATGGTTATAGAAGACCGGTTCATGGCAGATGATGAAGTTTGCATTTCGGTTGATCGCCGCCCGAATGACCTCTATGGAGGCAAAGCAGGTCACAACAATGCCTGTGCATTCCTGATTGCTGTCGCCGACTTTTACGGTGTCGCAGGTGTGGGGATTTCCTACCTCGGAATGAAATGCGATGAGCTTGTCAATAATCTCCTGAATTTTCATAGTGTGGCTCCTTTCCGGCCATAAGTCCGTGTTTTTTTCTGCGGGCATCATTCGCCCGCAGCGGTTACAGGGGAAATCCGTCCAGCGACGTCAGCATCCCTGGCGTATGCTGTAGGAAGGACAGTACCTTGTTTTCGTCCTCATCGAGGACGATGTTCTCTGCCTGCATACCGTCGTCCGTCACATGCAGGGTAACCGGCGTATCCCTGGCATAGGCCGGCCATTCCTCCAGACCGTCCCCATTTGGATTCCCGCTTTTTGCAAAATTCGCCCAGTAGCGCGTCATGCATCGGGAGGCTTCGCAGTCCGCTTCGACGTATCCGCCTCTGGTAGCCAGCGTACCAAAGACATAAGCGATTTCAGCGCTGTGGGGTGTTTTCCATCCAAAGTGAGGCCGATGAGAAAACTGCCCCGGATGTTCCGGCTGTGTGCGCTCAAAATAGTAGGCGTAGAATGGTGCCTTGCGACCCCAGCCCGCCTGCAAGCGCCCCCACACCTGATGGGGGGAGATGGCGAAGCCACGATAATAGGACACGTTGCCTGTTTTCAGCAGCTCCGGCAGAACCTTCCGGCTGAACATCCAGGAGTCGCCGGAAACGGTGCCGCAGATGATGGGGACATCTGCATACTGCTGATTGTGGATGGCAACGCCGGGAGCCTCTTTTAACACAGCGCCGTCCAGGAACGGCTGGAAGAAGCCAACCTCCTTTCCGGACAGAAGGGCGTGGGCGGCTCCGGACAACGCCTCTGACAGCTCCAATGCGTCCCGCGTCATCAGATCCTGTGTTGTCCAGCCCAGCTGCGCCAAAATCGCGTCGCACATCTGCTGGAAATCCTCCTTGGGGCGCATCAGATCCGCCTCGTTCAGCCCGCCGCCGGATTGTACGATGGCTTTCTGAAACAGCCCCCGGGACAGCGGACTGGTCAGATGGATCCTGGTGGAGATGCCCCCGGCGGACTGCCCGAAGATGGTCACATTCTGACGGTCGCCGCCGAAGGCTCCGATATTCTCCTGTACCCAGCGCAGCGCGGCGATCTGATCCAAAAGTCCGACATTTCCAGGACATCCAAACTGCCGCTCCAGCGCCTGGTTGAAGAAGAATCCCATCGGCCCGCATCTGTAATTGATGGTGACCAGAATGACGCCCTGTTCGTTCAGCGCAGCGCCATCGAACTCCGGGTCGGCGCTGCTGCCCGACTGAAAGCCGCCGCCAAAGATCCACACCATAACCGGGAGACGTTCTGCGCTGCTGGCAGATGGAGTGAACACATTCAGATACAGACAATCCTCTGAAATTTCTGCGCTGTAGGATAATCGTTTTGCATCCTGGATGCAGGCAGGCGGGTAATTGACGCACGCCAACTCGCCCGGCCATGGGTCAACTGGCTGGGGCGCCTGGAAGCGGAGCGAACCTACGGGTGGTTTTGCAAAGGGAATCCCCCGAAAGACGGATCGCTGCGGGTTGATTGGAACGCCAACCACGGTTCCGCACGTTGTTTTCGCCTTTGTCATCGACATTGGAATGCTCCTTTCGTTTTCGCAGGGAATCAGGGCAAAGCAGCGGAACCCTCCCTTCAAGATTGAAGTGCGGTTCCGCTGCTTCCGCCTGAACGTATTGGGATTTTGGATTTGCTTCGGATGCTGTTTACGGCAGCTTCCCCCGGGTCACCTCGGTCAGCACCCCCGGCTCCGTCACCACCACCCGGTTCATGGCGGCGG
>JAJQCL010000247.1 GCA_021202715.1 Lachnospiraceae bacterium | reverse complement strand
GACCTGTATCGTGCAGTTCGGAGATCACCGAGAGCTCCAGCTCCCGCAGGCACCGGTAGGTGAGGATCAGGAAATTGCCGCAGCCGCAGGCAGGATCCAGGAAACGCAGCTCCGCGAGCTTCCTCTGGAAGGCCGCCAGTCTGCGCCGGTTCCCCCGACAGGATTCCCTCTCCCGCTGCAGATCTTCGAGGAACAACGGATCAATCACCCGGTGAATATTCTCCTCCGAGGTATAATAAGCGCCCCATTCCCGGCGATCCTGCTGATTCATGATCTCCTGAAACATGGCGCCGAAAATCGCCGGAGACAGGTCGCCCCAGGGAATTTCCTGACAATCCAACAAGAGCAGACGCAGAACAGCGTCCATCTCCCGCTCCGGAATTTCTTCTTCGAAAAGCAGAGGACTGATCGCAGAGAAATCTCCCAGTTCCGTCTCTTCAGGCTTCTGACCGGCCAGGACATGAAACAGGCGGTTCAGCCGTGCAGCCAGATCACTCCCGTCGACGGCACTCTCTGCCAGATACGCAAAGAAAGCGCCTTCTGAAAAGACGCCTGTATCTCCTGCAAAGAAGCACAGCAGGATACGGACCAGGAGCTCTTCCCTCTCCCGCTCCGTATAGCCACAGACAGTCAGCTGCTCATTCAGCTGACTCATCCGCTGCATGGCCTCCTGCTCCCACTTCCTGCCATTCTTCTTTTCCATCGTTTCCGCCTTTATCCTGTCTGTCACACCGGATACTCCACTTTCCGCAGGAAAAGTCCCTGCGCCGGAGCCAGCCGCCCGGCCGCGCTCCGATCCCGCGCTTCGAGGATGCGCTGCATGCCATACGGACTGCGCGCTCCCAGCCCGACCTCGATCAGCGTCCCGCAGAGGATCCGCGCCATATGATAGAGGAATCCATCTCCGTGCAGAGAGATCGTCAGAATGCCTTCCCGCTCCTCCAGTACGATTTCATAGAGATAGCGCACCGTCGATTTCTTCATATGTTTATTATCACAGAAGCTCGCAAAATCATGCTCTCCCAATAGAAAAGCCGCCGCCTCCCGCATGGCCGCGATGTCCAGCGGTTCCTCCACGCGGGTCAGATATTTCCGTTCGAAGATGCGAGCCACTGGTCCGTTGTCGATCCGGTATTCATACCATTTTCCGGACGAACTTAACCGCGCATGAAAGCGGGGAAAGGTAAGCACCGTCGAGAGGATGCGGATATCCTGCGGCAGGAAGCGGTTGCACTCTGCCATCAGCCGATCGCCGTCAAGCACCCGTTCCGTGCGGAAGCTGGCCACCTGAGCCAGAGCATGCACCCCTTCATCGGTGCGTCCGGAGCCGGCCACCTCGACCGGTTCCTCCAACAGGCGGGAGAGAACGCCCTCCACCTTCGCCTGAATTGTGTTCTCTGTATTTCCCTGCTTCTGCCAGCCGCTGTAACGACTCCCGTCATACGCCAGCGTCATTTTATACGTCGCCATCCGGTTCCTCCCGCCGGGTTCTGCTTTCTCCGGCCTCACATTCCGCCGTTTTGCCCACGTCCGGCAACGGCAGCCCTTTACGGTCTCTGTGTTTATGCCTCTTCCCAGTTATGATAGACGTTCTGCACATCATCATCGTCGTCGAGCAGATCCAGCGTGCGATTGATCATCTTGATGTCCTGCTCGTCAGTGAGACGCACATAGGTCTGCGGGATCATGGTGACATCCGCTTCCAGCATCGGGATTCCTTCTTTTTCCAGAGCCTCACGCACGGCACTGAAATCATCCGGATCCGTGATCACCTCGAAGCTGTCCTCCTCCTCAGAGATGTCCTCGGCGCCTGCATCCAGCGCGATCATCATCAGATCGTCAAATTCCATCTCGCACTCTTCCTTGTCGATGATGATCTGGCCCTTCTTATCAAACATAAAGGACACACAGCCCTGAGAACCGACGTTGCCGCCGCCCTTGGTGAACGCATTGCGGACGTTGGACGCGGTCCGGTTCTTGTTGTCCGTCAGCGTCTCCACGATGATGGCTGTGCCGTTCGGGCCATATCCTTCGTAGGTGGCCGGTACGTAATTCACCGCCGCGCCGTCCCCGGCCGCTTTCTTGATGCTGCGGTCGATCGTATCGTTGGGCATATTGTTGGCCTTGGCCTTGGCAATGCAGTCGCGCAGCTTGCTGTTGTTGGCAGGATCCGCACCGCCCTCCTTGACCGCGACAGCGATCTCACGACCAATCCGGGTAAATACCTTTCCCTTGGCCGCGTCGTTCTTTTCCTTTTTTCTCTTGATGTTGGAAAATTTGGAATGTCCTGACATGATTGATTCTCCTTCGTTCTATATAGTAGTAATTCAGATAAATCTGTTTCCGCACCGCGCTTTTCCGGGCCGTCGGCGCAGAGATCGGGTTTATGATAACACGATTTCGCGATGCTTTCAAGAGCGTGAAAGGATGATTCGGCCGCCTGATTTGTCCGGACAGTGCAACACGAAATGCAGCACGAAATGAAAAAAGCCCTGAAAAATCAAGGCTTTTTGCGCGGAGAGTGTGGGATTCGAACCCACGTGCCCAAAAAGGACAACCGCATTTCGAGTGCGGCTCGTTATGACCACTTCGATAACTCTCCTCAGAGTACGGGCAAAAGTCCGGCGTACCGCATACGCCGCGCTTCCCATACAGCCTGTTTAGTCTAGCACATTTTTTCAGGTTGCACAAGCAGTTTTTTTAAGAGAGCTTTCGACTCGGCAGTTTTTTTCAAAAGGCTTCCGACCCTCTTCCCCTCAAGGCCGGAAGCCCTCTCTTCCGCATCCTACGCCGCGTCACTCTCCAGCATCGTCTCCGCGAAGATCCCATAGCCCCGGGTGGAATCATCCAGCAGAACATGCGTGACAGCGCCCACCAGCTTCCCGTTTTGCAGGATCGGGGAGCCGCTGCAGCCCTGAATGATGCCGCCGGTCAGCTCCAGCAGCTCCGGATCGGTCACCCGCAGGACCAGGTTTTTATTTTCCGTGTCATAAGGACAGACCTTCTCAATCTCGATCTCATAATCCTGCAGGACACCGGAGATATCGCTGCGCAGGACGGCTGTCCCCTCCGTCACCTCCGCGGCCGCAGCCACCGGCACGGCCGTCAGTCCCCAGTCTGCCTCCGGATCGAGAGAGACCGTACCAAAAATGCCGCAGGCACTGTTCCCGGAAATCAGCCCGAAGGAACAGCTTTCCTCGTAAAAGATGCTGCCGGTCAGTGAACCGGCTGTCGAGGCAGTTTCTTTAATAATGCCTGTCACCAGAGCCGGATACAGGCTTCCGGACAGTGTCTCCACAAGAGTTCCCGTGTCCGTGTCGCTGATGCCGTGTCCCA
>JAJQCL010000066.1:2383-3359 GCA_021202715.1 Lachnospiraceae bacterium | reverse complement strand
GCTCTCGATGGAATTTACTTTGAGAAAGTGGAATTTACTTTGCCAATCAACCACAAAATCTGGACCGTATGGAGATAAAATTAGGAAATTGAAGTCATCCGGAGCAAAAGAAGACAGAGTGCTTGCATTTTCCTGAGAGCTGGTTTACAATAGGTCGAACAAAAAGACGAAGATCTTTGTGAGGTGAAGGAAATGAGTGAGAAACTGAAGGTAGGGATTCTGGGCGCGACGGGCATGGTCGGGCAGCGCTTTATCACGCTGTTGGACAATCATCCCTGGTATGAGGTTGTGACGCTGGCGGCCAGCGCGCGCTCGGCGGGACAGACGTATGAGGAAGCTGTGGGCGGCCGCTGGAAACTGGAGGTTCCCATGCCCGAATGGGCGAAAAAGATCGTGGTAAAGAATGTCGCTGACGTGGAGGATGTCGCTTCGGGCGTAGACTTCGTATTCAGCGCTGTGGATATGTCGAAGGCGGAGATCCGTGCCATCGAGGAAGCCTATGCGAAGACAGAGACACCTGTGGTTTCTAACAACAGCGCGCACCGCTGGACGCCCGATGTTCCCATGGTGGTGCCGGAGCTGAACCCGGAGCATCTGGAGATCATTCCGACGCAGCAGAAGAGACTGGGAACAACGAAAGGCTTCATCGTCGTGAAACCCAACTGCTCGATCCAGAGCTATACCCCCATGCTTCACGCGCTGCGTGAATTTGAGCCGACGACAGTGGTGGCCTCTACATATCAGGCGATTTCCGGAGCCGGAAAGACCTTCCAGGACTGGCCTGAGATTCTGGACAATGTGATCCCCTACATCGGCGGCGAGGAGGAGAAGAGCGAGCAGGAGCCCCTGCGTATCTGGGGACACATTGAGAATGGAGAGATCGTCAAGGCCACGACGCCGGTCATTACGTCTCAGTGCCTCCGTGTACCCGTCTCCAATGGCCATACGGCTTCTGTGTTCGTTTCTGTAAAGAAGA
>JAJQCL010000066.1:0-2373 GCA_021202715.1 Lachnospiraceae bacterium | reverse complement strand
CGTCCGCGGACTGCCGCAGGAACTGAATCTGCCGCACGCGCCGAAGCAGTTCATTCATTATTTTGAGGAGGACGACCGCCCGCAGCCCCGCCTGGATCGGGATGTTGACGGCGGCATGGCCGTTTATGCAGGACGTCTGCGCGAGGACACCGTGTATGACTGGAAGTTCATTGGCCTCTCCCACAATACCCTGCGAGGCGCAGCCGGCGGCGCGGTTCTGATCGCGGAGCTGCTGACAGCACAGAAGAAGATCACGAAGAAATAAGCGTCGATCTGTCTGGAAAAGATAATAAGGCCTGCTGCGGTGCGCAGAGTTCTCTCCGCCGCGGCAGGTCTTTGTAGACAGCCCGGAAATGTGAGGTATCATGGCAAAATCATTGTATATCGCAGAGAAGCCCAGTGTGGCGCAGGAATTTGCGAAGGCACTGAGCCCGTCCTTCCGCCGTTATAACGGGTATCTGGAGAGCGAAGAGGCGGTCGTGACCTGGTGCGTCGGGCATCTGGTGACCATGAGTTATCCGGACGCCTACGATCCGGCTCTGAAACGCTGGAGCCTGGACACGCTGCCCTTTCTGCCAGATACATTTAAATATGAAGTGATTCCTTCTTCTGCAAAGCAGTTTACGGTGGTGAAGGAGCTTCTGAACCGCCCCGACGTGGAGACGATCTATGTCTGCACCGACTCTGGACGCGAGGGAGAGTATATCTACCGTCTGGTGGAACAGATGGCAGGCGTTCACGGCAAGGAACGTCTGCGGGTCTGGATCGATTCACAGACGGAGGAAGAGATCCGCAAGGGCATCCGCGAGGCGAAGGACCTCTCAGCCTACGACAACCTGGCGGCCTCGGCCTATCTGCGGGCGAAGGAGGATTACCTCATGGGAATCAATTTCTCACGGCTGCTGACTCTGAAATATGGGAGGACACTGGCAGGACTCCTGCACCGGGATCGCGTCGTCCTCTCTGTGGGACGGGTCATGACCTGTGTACTGGGCATGACAGTGCGCAGGGAACGGGAGATCCGGGACTTTGTCAAGACGCCGTTTTATCGCGTCCTGGCTCGGACGAAGCTGGAAGGACTTGACTTCGAAGCGGAGTGGAAAGCCGTCGAGGGGAGCCGCTACTGGCAGCATCCGGCCCTCTATCGGGAAAATGGTTTCCGGGAGCGTGCGGATGCGGAGAAACTGATTGCTGTCCTTCGGAAGGAAGGTACGCCGCCTGTGATCTCAAACGGTCCCTGGGAGGCGCAGGTCGTGCGGCGGGAGCGAAAGACGGAGAAGAAGAATCCGCCGCTGCTGTTCAACCTGGCCGAGCTGCAGAATGTCTGCTCCAAAACCATGAAGCTCAGCCCGGATGAAACACTGAAAACGGTACAGGATCTCTATGAAAAGAAGCTGGTCACCTATCCGCGAACAGATGCCCGGGTGCTTTCCTCAGCGATCGCCAAAGAGATCGGAAAAAACATTCAGGGACTGACAGCCATCCCCGGGGTACGCGGCTTTGCGCAGGAGATCCTGGATGAAGGGCTGCATAAAAACATCGCGAAAACCCGTTATACCAACGATAAACAGATCACCGACCACTATGCCATCATTCCCACAGGACAGGGCATCGGCGGACTGTCCCGCCTGTCCGAGCGCCACGTGAAGGTCTATGAGAAGATCGTGCGGCGATTTTTAAGCATTTTCTACCCACCGGCGGTCTATGAGCGAACCACACTGGAGCTCGAGCGAAAGAACGAGCATTTTTTCGCGACGTTTAAAATCATGACCGATAAAGGCTTCATGAAGGTGACCGGGGAGTGGAAGAGCGGCCGCGGTGAGAAGGAGGAGGCCTGGAAGAGCGATCCAGTCTTTCGCGAAGCACTGAGCCGCCTGCGGAAGGGGGGACGGATCGCGATTGAAGACTTCTCCATCAAAGAAGGGGAGACTTCGCCGCCGAAACGCTATACCTCCGGCTCGATGATCCTGGCCATGGAAAATGCTGGACAGCTCATCGAGGATGAGGAACTGCGCGCCCAGATCCGCGGCAGCGGCATCGGCACCTCCGCCACCCGCGCAGAGATCCTGAAGAAGCTGGTGACAATCCAGTATCTGAAGCTGAATAAGAAGACGCAGGTGATCACACCGACTCTTCTGGGCGAGCTGGTCTTCGATACGGTAAACGGTTCCATCCGCTCCCTGCTGAACCCGGAGCTGACCGCCAGCTGGGAGAAGGGACTGACACAGGTGGCCGAGGGAAATCTTCGCGAAGAAGAGTATATGGAAAAGCTGCAGGGCTATATCCGCCGCCGCACGGAAGCCGTACTGGCGCGAGACAATTCCGGGGGGCTGCGGCAGTCCTGCGAAGCCATTTCCGGATACTATCCTTGAC
>JAJQCL010000129.1:3094-3361 GCA_021202715.1 Lachnospiraceae bacterium | reverse complement strand
TCGCAATCTCAAGGGCTTTGTCTCCGGTCTCAAGTGCATCGAGATGGAGCTGGGCGAACCCGATGAGTCCGGTCGCCGCCGTCCGATCGCCAAGGAGGGTTCGGAGTTCGTTCTGGATGTGGAGTGCGTTGTCATCGCCATCGGCACCAGCCCCAACCCGCTGATCCGCAACACGACCGAAGGGCTGGAGACCAACCGCCACGGCTGTATCGTCACCAACGGAGAGGACGGTCTGACCAGCCGTACCGGCGTGTACGCGGGTACGGC
>JAJQCL010000129.1:0-3084 GCA_021202715.1 Lachnospiraceae bacterium | reverse complement strand
TCCTGGCCATGGGCGCCGGAAAATCGGCGGCTGCGGCCATTGACAAATATATTAAAGAGAAATAAAAACGGTGCGGCGCAGGCCGCCCGGAGGAGAGGCATGGATTTCCTCGTGCGGGGAGGTGTGTGCCTCTTTCATTTTCAGACCATCCGCGGGAAGAGGGGAGAACACGTGAAGAAAAAAAGACTGATCGTTGGAGTCAGCGGGGCGACAGGCATTCCGCTGGCGGAGGAACTGCTGCGCGAACTGCGTTTATTCCCGGAGATCGAGGTGCATCTCATTGCCTCCCGGGCCGCACGCATGACAATGACGCAGGAGGGAACCCTGACCTGGGAGGAGTTCTCCGCGCTGGCGGACGTGGTGGAGGATAATGCAAATGTGGGAGCCGGACCGGCCAGCGGCAGCTTCGCTTCTCTGGGGATGGTCATCGTTCCCTGCAGTATGAAGACAGTGGCGGGCATTGTCAGTGGCTACAGCGACACGCTGCTGCTGCGGGCCGCCGATGTGACGCTGAAGGAGCGGCGGAAGCTGGTGCTGGTGGCGCGGGAGTCGCCGCTTGGAACGGTTCATCTGCGTAATCTCTATGAAGCCAGCCAGCTGGGGGCCGTGGTGCTGCCGCCCATGCTCAGCTATTATCAGCATCCGGAGAGCGTGGAGGATCTGACCTGCCATGTCGTGCGCCGCATCCTGGCTCAGTGGGATCTGGAGGTGCCTGGACGGTATGAATGGCAGGGAATGAACGAAGAAAAGGAAGGTGACGAACGATGATCGTGGAAGAGCGCTATGGGAATCAGGTGAATGCCGAGGAATTTTCTGTGGAGGTCAAGCGGGGCTATCTGTTCTGTGGACAGGATAAGAGCACGCTGCTCTATCTGATCGGACGCAGCAAATATACAGACCGGGAGGGACGGGAGAAGCACACCAGCGAGGTGCTGCGCCGGGAAGCCTTTTCCCGGGAGAAGCTGGAAGCCATGCTGGATGAAAAGGATCGGCTGAAAGCGGAGCAGGAGGAGATCAACGCGAAGGTGCGGGAGATCCTGGGCGGCTACGATGCGGTGGAGGCGCGCCGCGTCAAGATTGAGAATGGCTGGGCTCTGCGGGAAGCGGATGAATAGATAATAGATAGGAAGAGTGAAAAAAGAATCCCGGTGTCAGGCAGAATGGAAATATTCTGTACGACACCGGGATTTTCTGTTTCGTTCTGGCGTTACACAGCGAAATCGTCCTCAAACTGTTTGGATCTGCATTGAACGCAGTGTATGTGAGAAGAGCTTACGCGCGGCCGCCGCAGAGCTTCTCGATCCAGTCACAAACCTCGAAGGGATAGTCCGCTTCGCAGTGGGGCTTGTCCCAGACCAGATTATACTCGACGTCCTTGCCCAGGTTGGCCAGCTTGACGGCCAGAGCCATGGAGATCGTGAAAGCCGTGTCCGCGTCCTGTGCGCCGACGTTGATGCGGTAGTAAGCGGCGGGCTTACTGGCATCCAGGTGATCCAGATAGCCCATGGGGTTGATCAGACGCCGACGTTCCGCCAGCTCGCTGTCTCCGGCCACCTTAGACCAAGCCGGGGCATACTGCGCATATTCTTCGGGGAAGTCTTCGCGCAGAGCTTCCAGGGCGACGGGGATGTACTCGCTGAAGTGGAGATGATCCGCCTCCGGCGTGCCGAATTCCTGGTTCTCGCCGCTGTCCATGCCCAGCGTGTCGAAGCTGGTGCAGGGCTTCATCCGGCGGCGATGGTTGAGAATGTACTCATCGAGACCGGTAATGTGAGCTTTCTTGCCGTCCCAGCTCAGCCAGGCACTCTTGTCCGTACCGGGGGCATCCACCATGGGGAATTCCAGACCCTTGTAGGGCACACCCTTCGGGGGACGGGAGACCAGATCACCCAGGCTGGGAGGTCCTGCAGGCTTTTCGCCCTCCGGCAGATCGGCAGGGGGCAGCGCCACCGCGGCGCCTGCATGGTGTAAACCAATATCGTCCTTCTCTTCCGGACCGTCATCCGGCGCGGGCGCGGGAACCCTGGCCATGTAATGGCCGGAAATGTAATCGGCACTGGTATATTTCTCCGGAAGCTCGCCCCGATCCAGGCGCGACAGATAGTCCGAGGCGGAGATCTCCAGCTGCTTCATCAGGTAGTCATAGGCCGAGCCGCTGCGTCCGTCTGCGTTCAGGGTCAGCGCTTCGCCGGTGGCGGGATTCTTCAGCTCCAGAGAGTTAAAATAGTCCACATAGGCGGCGGCCAGCTTCTGAGACAGGGCCGCCTGGAAGGGCGTAAAGGTTCCGGCCGGACCGGCGGGAGAGCTCTCGTTCTCCGGGTCATTCTGGAACTGCCATTCATAGGCGATGTCCGCATGGTCCAGGTCAATGATCGGGCAGTAGATCTGCCCGGCAAACACGGCGTCGGATTCATCCATGAAAGCGCCGTTTTGCTCCAGATACGGGAGAAAATCCGCATGATCGCCGGTCACGGAGACCAGGGTGGACATGGCGCCGCCGGCGCTCCAGCCCACGGAGATGATGTGATTCAGATCGCCGGGCAGAACCGCGGCGTTGTGGCGCAGAAAACGGATGCCGGTCTTCAGGTCGATCAGCGTCCAGGGCGATTTGCCGCAGAGAACGCCGTCCGCATCCCGGGATTCGCGGCCCCGGCTGCCGCAGGTGACATACACCATGCCCCGCTGCAGATACTTGGGTCCTTCATCACGGGGACCGCCCAGCCAGGTGTGAGGCATCTGCATGTATCCGGCCGAATTATTTTCAAAGACGACCGGGGCAGTTGTGGCTGTAAAAGTGCCGCAGCTTCCTTTCGGGTTGACGGTGCCGTCAGCATGCAGATAGGACTCCGGGACAAAGATACTCATGCGCTGGAATTTGGGGGTCGTCGCCTTCAGGGTATAGAGGATGTCCTCCAGGCACCAGCAGTGGTAGGTCTCGTCGAAAAACCAGTCCCTCTGGCAGTCCGCCAGCTCCAGGGTCTTGTTCAGAATCGGAAGATAGGGTGTCATAATATCCCTCCTTTTTGTTTAAATAGACTCTCGGAATCTCAACACCGCATGAATAGCGGCTTTTTGAAACTCCAT
>JAJQCL010000234.1:1637-3378 GCA_021202715.1 Lachnospiraceae bacterium | reverse complement strand
ACCGATGTGGCCGTTGGGCCCCTGACCCAGCAGCGGCAGGTCAATGCCGCCCAGTGAGCGGATCAGGGCGTCATAGCGGGCGCACTCCTCTTTTTCGTTCGGGTTGACCCCACAGGGAATGTGTGTATTGGCCGGATCGATGTTGATATGGTCGAAAAAATTGTTGCGCATGAAATAGACGTAGCTCTGGTCGCTGGAAGCGCCCAGCCCTACGTATTCGTCCAGGTTCACCGAGCGGCACTGGGCGAAATCAAGGTCTCCCTTGCGGTACCATTCGATGAGCTGCTGGTAGGTGCCGATGGGGCTGCTGCCGGTGGCCAGACCCAGCACACTGTCCGGTTTGAGGATGACCTGGGCGGAGATGATGTTGGCGGCTTTGCGGCTCATTTGCCGGTAATCTTTGGCGGAAATGATTTTCATGGTTGGTATCCCCCTTCTCCGGCCAACTGACCGGGTTGGACTTCCGCGGGAAGTCCGTTCTTTTGTTTTGATTTCTTAGACAACTTTGCGTCCGTCCACGAAAACGGCCTTCAGGTTCAGCTCCTTATCCAGGATGCACAGGTCGGCGCAGCCGCCCACGGCCAGTGTGCCGATCTCCTTCTCCCGGCCGATCACCCGGGCCGGTGCCTCTGTCACGGCCGTGACGGCGGCGGTCAGCGGAACTCCGAAGGAAACGGAGCGGTATAATGCGTCCATCAGGTGGATGGAGGAACCGGCCAGCGTATCCGTGCCGGTGAGCACCGCCTTACCCGCTTTCATGGTAATGGGCTGTCCACCCAGGGTGTAATCCCCGTCTGGCATCCCGGCGCAGCGCAGGGAGTCGGAGATCATGATCAGCTTCTCGCCGAAGAGCCGGTGGGTCAGGCGGATCACGGAGGGATGGATATGGAGACCGTCGCAGATCAGTTCTACCGTGGCCCCGGCATCCGAGGCGGCCCCAATGACACCGGGCGCCCGATGCAGCAGGCCCGGCATGGCATTAAACAGGTGGGTAGCGTGGGAGGCCCCGGCCCCGTAGGCAGCCATGGCTGTGTCATAGTCGGCGGTGGTGTGCCCCAGAGAGACAGTACATTCCCGGGATGCTTCGCGGATGAAATCAAGCGCGCCGGGCTCTTCGCAGGCCACGGTGACCAGACGGATCTGCCCGCCGGAGGCTTCGTTCAGACGGCGAAACATGTCGATGTCCGGCGCGTGCAGGTTCTCGGCGGCCTGCGCGCCGCGCTTGGCGTAGCAGAGGAAGGGACCCTCGAGATTCATCCCTGCGATTTTGGCGCCGTCCGCCGGACGCCGGAAGTCACGAATGGCTTCCGCCGCGGTACGCAGCACCGGTTCTTTTAGCGTCATCGTAGTGGGGCACCAGGACGTCACGCCGCGGGCGGCATAGTAGCGGGACATGGTGACGAGCCCTTCCCCCTTGCCGTCGCTGGCGTCCTCGCCCATGGCGCCGTGGGTATGGATGTCGATCAGTCCGGGGATGACGTAATCTCCCCCGGCATCCAGGTCGCCGGGAAGGTTCGCCGGGCCGAGGCCGGTGATCTTGGTGTCAAAATCGATACTTCCCATATGGAAAGCACCGTCTGTAAACAGGTTGGCGTGAGTAATACGCATGAGAATCTTCTCCTTTTCCGGAATGGCAACCGACTCTTTTGCGAAACTTTCAGCGGCTGATGAAGTAGTTTTTTAATGATATCTGGGATGACAGATCGTTATGTTGCGAGATGATTTCTGCAAACGGAAAGTC
>JAJQCL010000234.1:0-1627 GCA_021202715.1 Lachnospiraceae bacterium | reverse complement strand
CCTCCTCTCTCATGGGACGCGAAATGCTGCTCTGCAGGCGCCCCAACAGGCTGTAAGCCTGTATTTTTACAGGATCTCCGGCAGGCTGGCGGCCGCAGCGGACTGCCCTACCCGGCGGAATTTCTCGTCGGGCAGCGAGGGAAGAATCTTCCCCACAAGCTCCGGATACTCGTCGGCCAGCACCCGCTGTGCCTCCGTCAGGATGATATCGCCGCCCTTGCCGGACATAACACGGCCCAGCAGCAGGACATGGCGGCAGCTGTACAGATCATAATAGTAGGCCAGCGTGTGTCCCAGATAGGTACCGATCGAGGTATAGATCTGAGCGGCGGCCTCGTCGTCCTCCGCCATCCGCGCCTGCACGGCCTTCAGTTTCTCGGCGGGAGAGAGGGCTTCATCCAGAATGATCCCTGCCCGGGGCGCCAGCTTGATCACGCTGTCCTGGGAGAAATATTTGACACCGCAGCCGATATCATGCGACCATTCGTCCTCCATGGCATCCGGCTGGGCATCTACAGGGACGAAGGCCAGCTCGTTGAGCCAGCCGGTGATCCGTCCTTCGGAATCCACATAGCCTACCGCTTCGCTGGTTCCCATGGCGATACCCAACACGTTGGGTTCGCCCAGACTCATGGTTCCGGCCAGCGCGGAGACGTCGCCGTCATTGACGACCTCGAAGGGAATGTCGCCGAAGGTATCGGTGATGGCGCGGATGTAGATGTCCTTCACCTTGGCGTCAAAGAGGTCTTTGGGAACCTTCAGGAACAGGGAGGCGTTCATGGTGCGGTTGTTGATGTAGACACCGGCGGAGGAGACACCCACGGCGTCCACCCGCGGCAGATGCTCCGCGGCGGATTTCAGGGCGGCAACGATGCCGTCATAGTGGTAATCCGGGTCGGCCGTGGTCTTGGGGTACCATACGACCTCCTCCGAATACACGGACTCGCCGTCGATGACGGCCGAGACCTTCCGGTCGCTGCCACCGGCGTCGAAACCGATGCGGCAGCCCTCCAGATGTCCGCCCATGGCCTTGGGAGCATCCTTTGCTTCGGGTACCTGATCACAGAGAACGACCTCGAAGGGGTGTTCAAAGACGTCGGACATATAGTGATAATCGAAGTCCTGCTCGTCGCCGTCAGAGAAGGCTTTCTTCAGATATTGATAGACGCCTTCATCGCCGGCCACATAGACCTTATAGCCGCCCTTCATCCACAGGATGGTCTTCACCAGGCGGTTTACATAGTAGTGATCGGCATCTGCCATTTCTGATGTTCCGTGGATAAAGGTGTGGCAGGAGGCCATCTGTCCGTCCGCGCGTTCCACGGCGAGGGAGACGGGCTTCTTCGCCGTCTCGAGGAATGAACGGTTGAACTTCAGAATGGGCATGAACTCCGGGTCCAGCGCCGGCCGGTTCTTGACATCGACTTCAATTCCAAAACGCTTCATAGTGCGTCCCTCCTTACTGGCTGGCCAAACGGCCAGAGCAGTGCTCCGGCATTTCCTCCGGGAGCATCTTGTTCTTCTGTCATCATCATAAGACAAGGTGAAAAAATATACAAGCGCAAATTGAAATTAATTTTCAGAAATGAAAATATATTTCACACAGTGGCTGATGGGCATATTTTCG
>JAJQCL010000241.1 GCA_021202715.1 Lachnospiraceae bacterium | reverse complement strand
CCTCCCGGCGGTAGATGTCCCCGCCGTGTTCATACATGGTGTGTCGCTCCTTGTCCTCTCTGTCGCTCATCCTGTGCGCTGTCGCAGATCGCTGCGATCTGACACACGGTATCATAACAATCAGTTCTGTTCACTATTTATATCTGCCCCAGCAGCATCGCTGCCAGCAGCCGCAGTCCGGTCAGCAGAATCAGCCCCAGCACGGCGGTTCCGTACATCAGCCGATGAGAACGCCCGATATCGGCGACCTCCACCGGGCGGATCGGATCGCCGATCGTCTGCTTCTTATGTAGCTCGCCGAAATACCAGGCGTCTCCGGCCAGCTGGACATCCAGCGCCCCCGCCATGACCGCCTCGGTGTGCGCCGAATTGGGGCTGGCGTGCTTCCGGCGGTCCCGCCGGTAGATACGCGCCGCGTTTTTCCCGTCAAAGCCCAGCAGCCAGGCCGCGGCGATCATCAGAATCCCCGACAGGCGGGCCGGAATGTAGTTGCAGAGATCGTCAAACCGCGCCGCCGCCCGCCCGAAATAGAGATATTTCTCATTTTTATAGCCCACCATGGAATCCATGGTATTCACTGCCTTGTAGAAAAATCCCAGCAGACTGCCGCCCAGCGCCATGAAGACCATAGGAGCCAGGATACCGTCCGAGGTGTTTTCCGCCACCGTTTCCACGGCGGCCTTCACGACCCCTTCTTCATCGAGCCGCTCCGTATCGCGTCCCACGATCATGGAGACGGCACGCTGTCCCGCTGGCAGGCTCTCCTGCAGGGCCTCCGCCACCTTCGCGCTCTCCCGCTGAAGGCTGCGGGCCGCCAGGATCTGATAGCAGAATACGGTCTCCACCACGACACCCACGATCATCGACCAGCGGTAAGCCAGAAACAGGATCGCCGCGGGCAGGATCAGAGAAGACGCGATGACCAGGATCACCAGGAATACACCGGCCACACACTCCCCCGCCGGTGTCTTCGGGAAGAACCGCCGCAGAAGCTTCTCCCATGTTGTAATGAGCCAGCCGATCCCCTGCACCGGATGCCAGAGTCCGTGGGGATCGCCCAGGAAGAAATCCAGGATGAAGCCCAGCACCAGAGCCACTGCGGACGCGGTCAGCATGGCGCTTCCTCCCCGCGGATGCACAGCGGCACACCGCAGGTCACCAGATAGACCCGCTCCGCCCGTTCGGCCAGGAAGCAGCCCAAGCGGCCGACCCGCTCCCGCCAGGCGCGCTCGAAGGCGTCCACCGGCACCAGACCGCAGCCCATTTCCCGGGTCACGATGATCAGAGAAGGATTGGCCGCAAGGATCTGCGCCAGCTCTGCTTCTGTCTGCGCGTCAAGTCCCTCTTCCATGCGCCGTTTCACCCATGCGGGAAACTGATCCCAGATGTCGGCATGCACGATCTCTTCTGCCCCGGCATATTCATCAGAGGCAATGACCGGTTCACCGTCTTCTCGTGCTGCCAGCTTCCTGGCCCAGTCCAGCTTCCCCTGGAAAGCGCCTCCTGTAATTAATATCATACCTGGTGTAATCCTTTCTCTCTGTCCGCTTTACGAGGAGTATTCATTTATATCCGGGAAAAACCCTGCGGTGTCTCATTGTTTCACCCGTACCGGGATGCCGCAGACCACCTGGAACACCTGATCCGCCGAATGTCCCAGCCCCTGATTGATCTCTCCCAGCACCTCCAGATAGCGCTGCGAACCCTCCGCATACTCAATGCCGTCTCCGAAGACGTCATTGGTCACCACGATCAGGTTCCGGCAGGATGCCGCCAGCCGCCGGACGTCCGCAAGCACCGCCTGCGCGGTCTCTTCGCCCCGGCCCTCCGGGTGGAACATTTCCCCGGCCACGAGGTTTGACATGCACTCAAGAAGCACCGTGTCCGACGCTTCCACAGCCACACGAGCCAGATGCCGGAAGCATTCGATCGTCCGGAAATGCTTTCCCTCCCGCATCCGCCGATGACGCTTCACGCGCCGTTTCTCCTCCTCATCGTAGGGCTCCATCGTAGCGATATAGATCTTCTCTCCCGGCTCGCAGGTCATCGCCAGAGACTCGGCGAAGGCCGATTTCCCGCTGCCGCTGCCGCCGCTTACCACTGCAAACATCTCTCTTCCTCCCGCGCATCTTCCGGATCAGTTCGTATCAACGATCTCTTCGATCCGGCATCCATCGTTCTGCATTTATCCCGTCGCCCTACAGGGGCACATAGGTCTCGATCTCTGTCTCATCAAAGGTCGCCATGCTGTAATAGACCTTCACCGCCATATCGAGAATCGGGAACATGGCCACCGCGCCGGAGCCCTCGCCAAGCCGCATCTCACAGTGCAGCCAGGGCTCCATGCCCAGCGCTTCCAGCAGCATCGCCCCCGCCGGTTCCCCGGAAATGTGCGAGGCCATCATATATTCCCGCGACAGAGGACAAAGCCTCTGGGCGACGAGCGCCGCCGTGCCGGAGATGAAACCGTCGATCACCACGGGCATATGCAGGGCCGCGCCCCCGAGGAAAACCCCCGCCATGCCCGCGATATCGAGTCCTCCCACCTTCGAGAGAACATCGAGAACATCCTGCGGATCCGGGCAATACCGCTCCACCGCGTCCCGGATGACCCGGATCTTCTTCTGCAGTCCGGCGTCAGACAGTCCGGCGCCCTTCCCGGTCACCGCTTCCACCGGCACACCGAGAAGCACCGAGGTCACAGCGCTGCTGGTCGTGGTATTGCCGATGCCCATCTCGCCGGTTGCCAGGATATCGTAACCCCGGGCATGACATTTCTCCGCCCAGCGGATGCCCGCCTCGATGGCCGCCACGGCCTGTTCTCTGGTCATGGCAGGTTCTCTGGCAAAATTCTTCGTGCCGTAAGCGATCTTATCCTCCCGGTTCACCCGCGTATCCACGGCCATGCCGATGTCGATGGGGAACAGATCGGCCCCGCATTCCCGCGCCATGATGGCTGTACAGGTCCGGTCATCGAGAAAATTCTCCGCTACGATGGCCGTCACGTCCTGGCCGCTCTGAGAGATGCCCTCCTCCACGACGCCGTTGTCGGCACAGAAGACAAGCAGCGCCTTCCGGCCGCATCTCACCCGGGGCGTTCCGCTGATCCCGGCGATCTGCACCACGCCCTTCTCCAGCTTCCCCAAACTGCGCAGCGGCTTGGCCAGGCTGTCCCAGTGCCGCCAGGCCGCTTCCTCCGCCGCCCGGTCTGCCGGTGCGATCTTCTCCATAGTCTCCTGCAAATTCATGTTTCTCTCCATTCCGTCATCCATCGGCTGACATCGATCAGACAGAGTTGTTCCTGCTCTCCCCCGCACAGGTTTTCACGAAATGCCAGATCGCCTCTGGGTTCGAGTAATAATATAAATGGGGAAATCCCAGCACCGCCGT
>JAJQCL010000084.1 GCA_021202715.1 Lachnospiraceae bacterium | reverse complement strand
TTGGCCGAATGGCCATCACGCCCAAATTTCCCTCATTATAGTAAATTTAAAGGGAAATTGCAAGAAAGTTTGCCGCCATCTTCCCTTTGTCAATCGGTTCATACTTTTTTGTGAAAACAGAATAGGAAATCTATTATAAGGATTCCCGAACAGTTCACCGCGCGATATGTATTGGATTTGCAGTGGCAAATAATTTATAATCCCACTATCAAATTGCAAAAAGGGAGGTACAATCAACATGAAGAAAACGCGCAGAACATTAGCTCTGATTCTGGCATTGGCTCTGGCGGCCATGAGTCTGTCTGCCTGCAGCAGCTCCGATTCCAGCTCAGATACCACCGCAGCGGAGACCGAAGCGGCAGAAACGACAGCGGCGGAAACCGAAGCGGCAGAGTCGGAAGCGGCGGAGACGACGGCGGAAGCCGGGAGCGATGAGGCGGAGGCTGAAGCTGCGGTGGAGTACGACCTGTCTGGTGAAGAAATCACTTTCGTGATTCCTTACGGTGATTCGTCGGGAACCAACACCATCTGGAGAGCCATCGGCGCGGCGATGGAGGAAGTAACCGGCTGCACCATCGTGTATGAGAATCAGGAGGGAGCCAGCGGTTCCGTGGGTACGACCTATTTCCTGAATCAGGAACATGACGGTACGAAGATTCTCTGCACCTCAGAGTCTGTGAGTCTGTATCAGGCACAGCAGCTGATCGATGTGGATTATGACGATCTGGAACCCCTGCTGCTGGCCAGCTTCAATTGCGGCATCCTGGTGACTTATCCCGGCTCCACCTTTGACGGAATGGATTTTGATGAGACGATTGCTTATATCCAGGAGCATCCCGGTGAAGTGACGGTGGGTTCCACGGGCCTTGGCGGTATGGCCTGGGTGTGGTGGACGCTTCTGGACAGTGTATATGATCTGGATCTGACCATCGTGGACTATGACAGCAGCGGCGATGGCAACACCCAGCTCATGGGCGGTCACATCGATCTGTTTATCAATGGCTATACGACCGGGAAATCCCTGATCGACGCGGGCTCCGTTGTTCCGATCGTGACCCTTGACACCGAGAGACTGGCAGACATCGATGCTCCGGCGATTTCTGAATTCACAGATGCCTTTGATGCCTATATGCCTTACGGCTCTTATTTCGTGGCCGAGGTGGCGGCAGACACACCTTCGGAGACGGTGGAAATTCTGCGTGCTGCGTTCATGGATACCTACAACAGCGATACCTGTCAGGAATTCCTTGATAACAACAGCGGAAAGAAACTGGGACTTACCGGCGATGAAGCCAACGAGTACATGAAGCATCAGCAGGCGGTCATTTCCTGGATGCTGTATGATACCGGCAACTCGGAGATTGAGCCCACAGAGTACGGTGTGGCGCGTCCGGAGTAAATGCATGTGCCAGAATGAATAAGATTCCATGACAGAATCGGGGGAACCGACCGCGCGCCGGTTCCCTTTCTTTCGGAAAGGACAGCGTATGGAAGAAGAAAGACTGGAAAAAAACGAACGAAAAACATGGATGAAGCGCGAAGTGGTTGTGTTGGCTGTGCTGGCAATCTTTAGTCTCATCTGCCTGGCCGGATCCATTCAGATCTATCAGGAGTCGCCTGGGGGAAACTCCCCGGGGATTTTCCCTCTGTTAGCCTCGGCCGGTATGGCCATTACCTGCGTTGTGGCGATCTTCCAGGCGAGGAGATCCAGACCGGAGTTCAGTGAAGAGGAGGCGGCGGAACCGAATCCGCAGGGATGGGAGGGGGTTAAAATCGCCCTGATCACGGAAATTCCTTTTACGGTCTTTGTCATGATCGTGGCGACGATCCTCTATGCGGTGGCAATGAGTGTGATTGGATTTTATATTTCCACGGCAATCTATCTGTGCTTCTCGATCATCTTTCTGTATCACGGGACGCATATTCGGCGGGCCGTATGTGTGACAGTTGGGTTTTTGGTGGCGATTTACGTGATCATCGACCTGGTTTTTCAGGTGCATATGCCGTAAAGAGCGCATGAGGCCTGAAAAGAACCTGCGACGGTGATAGGGCCCGATCAGTAAGGAGGTTTTATTTATGTCAACAATTGTCACTACTTTTGTCAGTGGCCTGAGCGTATTTTCGCAGCCAATTGTCCTGTTCTGGATGGCAGTCGGTGTGCTGTTCGGGATGTATGGAGGCGCCATGCCGGGGATCTCGGCGACGATGGCGATTTCCCTGATGGTTTCCTTTACCTATAACTGGAGTCTGGGACCAGCTCTGGGAATGATCATTGGCTGCTATGTGGGCGCCGTGTATGGTGGATCCCGGTCTGCCATTCTTCTGAATGTACCAGGAACACCCTCCGCCCTGGCTACGACCTTTGACGGGTATCCACTGGCCATGAAGGGAAAGGCGGCAAAGGCGTTGGGGGTGACGGCGATTCAGTCCGTGATTGGCGGAATCATTGGCGCGATCTTTCTGCTTGTGGCGGCGCCGCTGATTACAAACTTTGCCCTGATGTTTGCATCGCGGGATTACTTTCTGCTGGCTTTTATGGGCATTGTCCTTCTGTGTTCCATGGGAGGGGGCTCTTTCACCAAGGGTCTGTTTGCGGGTTTTCTGGGGATTCTGGTTGGATGTATTGGGATGGACTCCTCCACAGCGGTGCAGCGTTTTACTTTCGATAATATTTATCTGATGAGCGGCGTCAGTTCGGTGGCGATCATTATCGGTACTTTCGGTCTGTCAGAGTCTTTGATTCAGATGCGCGATTTTCGCAAGGTGACGGTGCGTAAGCAGGATATATCCCGGATCTGGCCTACGTTCAGGGATGCTTTCGGCTATCTGCGTATTACCATTGAGTCTTCTCTCATTGGTGTTTTCATCGGCGCCTTGCCTGGCACTGGTGGGAACATTGCGGCGCTGGTGGCTTATCAGAGGGCGAAAAGCATCACGAAAGACCCGGAAGTTCCTTTCGGGGAAGGCGCGATCGAGGGACTGGTGGCTCCGGAATCCGCCAACAATGCGGCCGTGGGCGGCGCTGTAATCCCGATGCTGACGCTGGGGATTCCCGGTGACTCTGCCACAGCGCTGATTCTGGCTGCGTTGTCAGCTCACGGTGTTGTGGCCGGGCCTTTGCTGCTTTCAAACAGTTCGGGCGTCTTTGGACAGATCGTTATGCTGGTGCTGCTGGCCAATGTCGTCCTGCTGCCGGTGTCCATGACCGGGATCAAGATCTTTGCTAAAATTGCGGAGGTTCCCAAGGAAATCCTGCTGCCGGTGATCATCGTTCTGACGGTGGTTGGTTCTTATGCGACCCGGAAGAATATCATTGACGTGTATTTCATGATCGGGTTTGGTCTGGTGGGATATTTCCTGAAGCTCCACGGCTTCAGCACAGGACCGCTG
>JAJQCL010000144.1 GCA_021202715.1 Lachnospiraceae bacterium | reverse complement strand
GCACAAGCTGATCCGGCTGCTGACGCTGCCGGCAGCAGGATACGACTACATCAATTTCATCGGCAACTAATTAAGTCAACACGAGTGGATTTATTTCCCCCGCGAGGGCAACGGCTGGAGCTTCAACTACTGCCGCCGTCAATGGAGCCTGGTGGACAACGGTTACCTCAAATATCAGTGGCTGGGGGATTTTGACCGTGCCATGATCGATCTTTCACAGACCTGGAACCTGTTTGACCAGGTCATGCCCGACCTGAAGTGGGTACACCAGAAGGATCATCTTCTGGCTTTCGAGCGCGGTGGGCTGCTCTTCGTCTTCAATTTCCATCCGACACAGTCGTTCGCTGACTATCTGATTCCAGTGAGTCAGGGGGAGGATTATCGTCTTCTTCTTTCCAGCGACGAGAAGCGTTTTGGCGGAGAAGAACGCATCGCTGACATGCATTATTCGGCCTTTCAGGCGGGTGTCGAGGTAAATCATCTGAAGCTCTATCTTCCCTCCCGCACAACCGCAGTCTTCGCGCCGGTCCATCTGAAACCGCCGGTGAAGAAGAAAAAGAGTGCGAGAAAAGCTGCGGAAGCAGAGCTTTAAAGAGGAAGAATCTCAGATATTAAACAGAAGCAGCAGCACTGTCATACACACCGTGCTGGTCACGATGGACAGAGAATTCAGGGTACTGGAGAGGGATTCATCGCCGCCGCACCGGTGTGTGAAGACAGGGCAAAGCAGAGACAGCGGCGCGAAAGCGATCAGCGCCATCGCCTGCCGGACTTCGAGGCTGAAAGGCAGCAGACGGTAAAAGGCCAAAGCCAGCACGGCCGCGAAGACATAGCGGAAGGACAGGCATTTGAGTACGCGGAATACCTCCTCCCGGTTCAGGTGCAGATCGAGACCGATGCCAATGACAAACATCGCCAGGAAGCTGTTGGCGCTGCCTACTGTGGAGGCAAAACTCGTGATGAAGGCGGGAAGGTGGAGCCCCAGGATGGACAGGATGAGCATAAGCAGATAAAAGTCCAGAGGAATCGAAGAAAACAGCTTCTTCACAAAGGCTCCCGGCGTCTGTTTCTCTCCCTGCGCCGCCACGGTGGAGGCCAGCGCGTAGGTTCCTCCGGCGCACATCATGGAGTTGCCCGCGTCGAAGAGACAGGTTGCTACGACCCCGTCCGCGCCCAGAAACGTCTGGATGAAGGGCAGCGCAAAGGCGCCGATGTTGAACCCGGACAGATTGATCATATAAAAAGCCTGCGCGTCCCGCCCCCGCTTTGCGCCGACTGCGAAGCCGATGCCGACGGTCAGAATATTCAGACCCAGACCGATCAGGACGAATACCAGGAAAGCGTAATCCATGGTAAAATCACTGAATTTCGTAATAATCACACAGGGCAGTGTAATGTTTAGAGAAATCCGTGAGAGCATGGAAAAATAAGATTTGTCCAGGTATCCCACCTGCTTTAATATGTATCCCATCAGTATGATCAGCACCATCGTCAGTGCCTTGGTCATCACAACTTCCATGAAATTATCCTCGTTTCTCTTTTCTCATAAAGCAGCGTTCCGGTTCTCCCGGAACGCTTTGTCATTTTATTGTAATTTTCAGCAATCTTCACACAAGGCCTGATCAGGGCGCCGTCTCTGTCAGATACTCTGAATACACATAGCATTCTGCGCCATTGTACTCGATCTTTGTCCAGCTGCCCTCCTCGCCGAGTTTGACAACGGCGTCTCCTTCACTCAGAGTTCCCATGATATTTGAGTTGGAGGAGGCAGCGTCACGTACATTGACTCCGGAGATCGCGTAAACCAGATTTTCCCTGTTTTCGGCCGCCTCTTCGGTGGTTTCCACCGCGAGGGATGATTCCTCTTCGGTGATTCCCTCTCCGGAAGCCTGTGCATTCGTCGGTTCGGCCTGCGTCTCCTCCGCCGTTGTGGCAGAAATCGCTGCAGCCGAGGAACGCGTGGTGCTGGGCCCCGGCGTCACGGCGTTGCAGGCGGTCAGCCCGAACAACAGACACAGCGCCAGCAACAGAAGGCTGCCTCTTCTCTTCCCTGTATTTCTTCTCATTGTATTTCTCCTCTTTCTTTTTATACCGACATGCGGCCGTTCCCGACCGTCGTCGTGTTTGTCTGGCTGTCTGCAAATGTTCCCCGCCGCAGGATGGTTCCGCCGCCGAGCACAAAATCACCGTCGTAGAAAACCACAGCCTGCCCCGGGGTGATCGCCCGGACAGGTTCCGGGAAACGGCACTCTATAAGATCCGGCCCGACGCGGCGGATCAGGCCGCGGGCACCGGAATGGCTGTAACGAATCTTTGCCGTGACCTCCCGCTCTCCGCACAGATCCGGGATCGCCATGAAATTCAACCGGCTGCAGAGCAGGCTGTCATCCCAGACCTCCTCCGCCTCTCCGAGGACCACTTCATTCGTCTCCGGACGGATCTCCAGAACAAACATCGGCTTCCCGAAAGTGACACCGAGTCCTTTTCTCTGCCCGACTGTATAATGAATGAACCCTGCGTGACGTCCCAGCACCTCTCCGGCCCGGTTGATAAAATTTCCCGGGCAGGAGCCCTGCTCGGTCTGCATCCGGACAAAGGCTGCATAATCGTGATCCGGAATGAAACAGATTTCCTGACTGTCCGGCTTCGCGGCCACAGGCAGTCCCGCTTCCTCCGCCAGACGACGAATCTCCGACTTTTCGTACTCGCCAACCGGCATCAGCGTATGAGCCAGCTGTTCCTGCGTCAGATCATAAAGCGCATACGTCTGATCCTTGGCCTCTGCCGCCGAACGGCGCAGCGCATAACGTCCATTGGGCAGCTGACAGACTCTGGCATAGTGGCCGGTGGCGATGTAGTCTGCCCCGATCTCGAGACTGCGGTGCAGGAGGGCTTCCCATTTAACGAATCGGTTACAGGCGATACAGGGATTTGGCGTCCTTCCCGATGCGTATTCCTCCACAAAATAGTCCATGACCTTTTCGCGGAACACATCCCGGAAATTCATCACATAGTAGGGAATATCAAGGACCTGCGCCACGCGTCGGGCATCTTCCACCGCCGACAGGCCGCAGCAGCCGCCGTCCACATCTGTCCGGGCGCCGTCCCAGATCTCCATCGTCACCCCGATTACATCGTACCCCTGTTGTTTCAGCAGCCAGGCGGCGACAGAGGAATCCACCCCGCCGGACATGCCTACGACCACTTTTTTTCTCTCACCCATCCATCTGTCTCCCCGCCGAGATCAGGCAGCGTGGTTTTTGCTCATCAAGAGCTTCCTGCCGGATCATTCAACGCCCATTTTACTCCATTTTCCATTCGGTTTCAACTATTTCCCGGGAAATACCGTGAAATGCTGCGGGCTCCCCGTCCTCGCCGGAATTCCTCATAAGCAGAAGATCGTCTGCCGGTAGTTAAACACTTTGGGGGGAGGCTTACGCCTCTCTTTTTTATTGTAAAT
>JAJQCL010000032.1 GCA_021202715.1 Lachnospiraceae bacterium | reverse complement strand
TGGCTCTCGATGGAATTTACTTTGAGAAAGTGGAATTTACTTTGCCAATCAACCCTTTTTTCCGGCTCTCTCTCCGTTATCAGATCCAGGTCCTGCGTCACGACCTCCTCCCTCCGTCCATTTCATACACAACGTCCGCGAGGCGCAGGGTGGAACGCCGGTGGGAAACGAGGACGACGGTCTGATGTTCTCCGGCCTCGGCCAGAGATTTCAGGATGGCTCCTTCATTCAGTGCGTCCAGGTTGCTCGTCGGTTCATCAAGCAGCAAGAACGGCGCGTCGTGCAGGAAGGCACGGGCGAGGCCGAGGCGCTGCCGCTCGCCGCCGGAGAGCGTATCACCCAGCTCGCCGACCTCCGTGTCGTAGCCCTGCGGCAGTGTGAGGATGAAGTCGTGGATCGACGCCTTGCGGGCTGCCTCCATGATCTCCTCCCGCGTCGCACCCGGCCTGCCGATGGCGATGTTGTTCGCGATGGAATCGTGGAACAGGTGCGTTTCCTGCGTCACGAAGCTCTCCGTATCGCGCAGTTCTGTAGTCGGGATCTCCCGCACGTCGCGTCCGCTGACGGTCACGCGGCCGTCGTTCACGTCCCAGAAACGCATAAAGAGCTTCAGCAGCGTGGATTTTCCGCTGCCGCTGGGGCCGTGGATGCCGACGATCTGCCCGGGGCGGATCTCCAGAGAGCAGTCGCGCAGGATCTCTTCCGCCCCGTAGGCGAAGCTCACCCGCTCTGCCGCCGCGCCGGTGAAAGCCCCGGCTGCCGTGCCCCGTGACTCGCTCACCGGTGAGACAAACTTATCCCCCGTCTCCGCTTCCCGCATCCCTGCCGACGCAGCACTCTCCTCTGATCGCGGGATCTCCGCCACCAGCGGTTCCTCCTCGAGGATCTCCAGCACACGCTCACCGCTCGCCAGTGTCTGGTTGAGGTTGTTCGAGAGACTTGAGAGCGCGGCAGTCGGCCCGAAGGAGCCCATCATCGCCGCCGTACACAGGAGTACGCCCGCCTCATCCATCACACCCCGGTCACGCAAATGCAGCGTCAGGAAGAGCATCCCGAACGAGGCGAGCAGGATCACGAGATTCGTAAGCGCCCGCTGCGCCCCCTCCATCCGGCTCAGCGACTCCCGCGTGCGGCCGAGCTCCTCCGAGCGCGCGTTCATCTGCGCGGCGCGTTTCTCCCCCTGTCCGTACTGCAGCGTCTCATCGAGGCCGCGCAGCGAATCGAGGACGAAGCTGTTCAACGCACCGAAATCATTGCGGTAGGTCATCCCGGCCTCCCCGCCGCGCCGTCCGTTCCAGAGCGGGATGCCCACGCCGACGATCAGGTACGCGCCCAGCGCATACGCCCCCGCGGCGGGGTGAATTCTTGCTATATATAAGACCATCACCGCCGAGGTCAGCACCGCGATGGCAATCGGCGAGATCGTGTGCGCATAGAAGACCTCCAGCAGCTCGATGTCGCTCGTGAGGATCGAGATCAGATTGCCCTTATCCCGCCCCTCGAGCTTCGCCGGGCAGAGCCTGCGCAGGCTGGCAAAGACCTCGTGGCGGATGATCGCCAGCAGCTTGAAGGCGATAAAATGATTGCAGTACTGCTCCGCATAGTGCAGCAGCCCGCGCAGCACCGCCAGGAGCACCAGCGGCACGAAGAGAGCCGCATTTCTGTCAACGAGGCTTTCTGCCGCGAGGATCGTCAGAAAGATCGCGCACAGATATCCCACAGTCCCGAGAAGGATCGCCGCCAGCATGATGTGCAGCAGCGGCCGTACCAGCCCGATCAGCCGCGCCATGATTGCAGGCGCGCTGCGTCTTGTTTTCTGTTCCTGCTTCATACGCTCACCGCCTCTCCGTCCCGTGCCAGCCCGTATTCCTCCAGCTCTCTCTGGCTCTCATACAGACGGAAATACCCGCCCCGGCGCACCATCAGCTCCGCGTGCGTACCGGCCTCGCGGATGCAGCCGTCCTCCATCCGGTAAATGCAGTCAGACTCCACGACATTGTAGAGCCGGTGCGAAATCATAAGCACCGTGCGGCTTCGCGCCAGCTCCCGGATTACCTCAAGGATCCGCTCCTCGCTCTCCGCATCGATATTTGAAGTAGCTTCATCAAAAATATACACCGGCGTATCGTGCAGCAGCGCCCGCGCCATCGCCAGCCGCTGCCGCTGCCCGCCGGAGAGGTTCCCGGCCTGTTCGAGCAGCTCTGTTTCCAGACCCCGCTGCGTTTCCAGAAAATCCAGCAAATTCACGCGGGCGAGCGCCGCCTGCATCTCCTCCTCCGTCGCCTCCGGCCTCGCCATGAGAAGATTCTCCCGCACAGTCCCCTTGAACAGATAGCTGTCATGCCGCACGAGCGTCACCTGCGCCATCCATTCGCTTTCCTTAAGCTCCGACAGCGGCCGCCCGCCGATGCACACCTGCCCGGTATAGCCGCGGTTCTTCCCCGTCAGGATGCCCGCGACGGTGCTCTTGCCGCAGCCGGACTCCCCCACGAGGGAGACAAAGCTCCCCGCCGGGATCACGAGATCAAGACCTTTCAGGATCTCCCGTTCCCCGTCATAGGAGAAATGCACCCCCTCCAGCGAGAGGCTGATCTCTCCGGACGGCGGCGCAGCTATGCCGTCCTGCGGTTCCGGCAGATCGAGCAGCCGGAAGATCTTGTCGCTGGCCGCCATGCCGTTCATCGCGATATGGAAAAACGAACCCAGCTGGCGCAGCGGCAGGAAGAACTCCGCCGCCAGCAGGATGATGGCCACGGTCTGCCCCAGGCTCAAGGCTCCCTGCACATACTGCCCCGCCGCCATGACCATGCCCAGCGCCGCGCCGCCGTAGGCCACGATATCCATGACGCTGGTCGAATTTAACTGCATCGTCAGCACCTTCATCGTGATGCGGCGGAACTCCTGCGCCTCCGCGTCCATTTCCTCCGCCTTCAGGCCGTCCGCCTGATAGATCTTCAGCGTCGTCAGCCCCTGCAGGTTCTCCAGAAAGCTGTCGCCGAGTCCCGTGTAGATATCCCAGTAGCGGTTCAGCAGCTTCTTGGCAATTTTCTGCACCGCGACGATCGAGAGCGGGATCAGCGGCACGAAGACGAGCAGCACGATGGCCGCCCGCAGGGAAATGGGCGCCACTACGATGAACAGGGTCAGCGGCGCCAGCAGACTGTAGAACAGCTGCGAGAGATATTTCCCGAAATACGTTTCCAGCTGCTCCACGCCGTCGGTGCACAGCTGCACGACCTCCGACGTGGAAACGTGCTCCCGGTAGGAGACGCCGAGGCGCAGCAGCTTCCCGTAGATCTGCTCCCGCAGGACGCGCTTCACGTCCACGCTCGCCCGGTACGAGGCCCGCGCCACGCCCTGGTCGCAAAAAACACGAATGACGAGCACGGCCGCAAAGACTGCGGCCGCCCCCGTCCGGCTTCCCTTTCCTTCAATCAGTCCCGCGATCGTGAACACCGCCGCGATCTGCACCAGCAGCGCCAGCCACTGCCACAGCACCTGCCAGACGATGTATTTCCGGTCACGGGATAAGAGTTTTATCAACCGTGTCTTGATCATAGGACCTCTTTCTCCTCTTTCTCCTCCTTCAGCGTCTTCACTCCCAGGAAAAAATACAGCAGATGGCAGACCCACACGACGACCAGGATGGCGCGCGCCGCCGGCACGCGGCTCATCATCGCGAAGCCGATGCCCATGATCACCGTCACAGTCCCCACGATCGAGCATTTCGTGCGCAGGGTCATGCCCCGGTGCTGCACGAAGCTCTCCAGATGCTTCTTATATAGATTTGTGCCGATAAACCAGTCGTGCAGCCGCTGCGAGCCCTTCGCGAAGCAGAAGACCGTCGCCATATAAAACGGCACCGTCGGCAGGATCGGCAGGACGACGCCCACCGTGCCGAGCGCCAGGCAGATCAGGCCGAGCCCGATCCAGACAAAACGTACAGGGTTCTTCATAGTCTCTCCTTTCTCACACCAGGACGAATTTCCGTCCGTCGATCTCCGTCACCTCGAGCCGGATGTCGTAGAGCTCCCGGATGACCTCCGGGGTGATGACCTCCTGCGGGTCGCCCTCCACGGCCACCTTCCCATCCTTCAGGCCGATCACCCTATCCGAGAAATGGATCGCCTGATTGATGTCATGGAGCACCATAATGATCGTCAGGCCGAATTCCCGGTTCAGCTGCCGGATGAGCTGCAGGATCTCCATCTGATAGCGGATATCAAGATAGGTAGTCGGCTCGTCCAGGAAAAGGATCTTCGTATCCTGCGCCAGCGCCATGGCGATCCATACGCGCTGCCGCTGCCCGCCGGAGAGCCGTCCCAGCTCCCGGTCCGCATAAGGCGTAAGTCCCGTGACCGCAAGCGCCCACTGTACCCGCTCCGCGTCCTCCGCACTATGCCCGAGCAGCTGCTTGCGCCAGGGCGTGCGCCCGAAGGCCACGAGCTGTTCCACCGTGAGATCGTCCCAGGCGCTATTCGTCTGGTGGACGATGGCCACCTTGCGCGCGAAAGCGCTGAGATCGAGACCCCGGATATTTTTCTTCCCCAGCAGGATCTTCCCCTTGCCGGGCGTCAGGTTCCTGGTCATCAGGGAGAACAGCGTCGTCTTGCCGCAGCCGTTGGCTCCCATGATCGTCGTGATCTTCCCGCGGGGGATTTCCAGAGAGAGACCGCGCAGCACGCTGTGATCTCCGTAGGCGAAGGACAGTCCCTTCACAGTCATCGCCGGGGTCTCCGCCGCCGAATCCTCCCTGCGGGGCGCTTCTTCCACACTCTCTGCCGCGGTCTCCGCCCGCAGCTCGTCTCTATCTTCCATACTTCATGGACCTCCTTAACAACAGGATGAAGAACGGCCCGCCGACCACGCACATGACGACCGCGGCGCTGACCTCATAGGGCGAAGCGATCGTCCGCCCGATCGTATCCGCCAGCAGATAGGTGAAGGCCCCCGCACACGCTGAAAACGGGATCAGCTTCCGGTGGTCGCTGCCCACGAGGATGCGCCCGATGTGCGGCACGATCAACCCCAGGAAGCTCACCGCCCCCGCGATGGCCGTGGAAATGCTCGCAAGCAGCACGGCGATCAGCGAGAGGACGATCCGCGTCTGATTCACCTTCACGCCGAGCCCCTGCGCCGTCTTATCCTCCAGCGAGAGCAGGTTGCACTCCGAGGCGAACACGACCGCCAGAACCAGACCCACCGCCACATAGGGCAGCAGCGTATAGACATCGTCCCAGGTCTTCTGAGTGATATTTCCCTCCACGATGGAGGCCACGCCGGACAGGGTGCTGCCTGTCATGGAGTTAAAGGCGTTCGAGAGCCCTGTGAAGAAGGCGTCCACCGCCACGCCGGTGAGAATGATCCGCAGGGGCGACAGGCCGCCCTTCCAGGACAGCGTGTAGACCAGAGCGAAGGCCGCGAGGCCGCCGAGGCAGGCCAGCAGCGGGGTGAGAAAATACAGCGTCGGCAGGAAAGCCGTGACCAGCACCGCCGCGAAGGCCGCGCCGCTGGAGATGCCGATGATCCCCGGGTCGGCCAGCGGGTTCTTTAACACCGCCTGGAAGAGCACGCCCGCGACGGCCACGGCCGCCCCCGCCAGCATGGAGAGCAGGATACGCGGAAAGCGCAGATCCCAGACCGTCGATATGTCGCTGTCATACTCCACGAACAGGCCCCTGAGCAGCTGACCGAAGCTCACCTGCAGGCTGCCGATGTTCACGGAAATGAAAAATAAGGCCACGAGCAGCAGCAGGATCGCCGCAAAGGAGAGCGCCGACCGCCTCCTCTTCCGCTGCCTGCGCGCCCGGTCCCGGGCGCCGGATTCCTCTTCCCGCTCCACGGAAAATGGTTCTTTTTCTTCTATATTCATATTGTCCTCCCCTCTCAGCTTTCGTCTCCGCTCTCCGGATAGAGAATCTGCTGCAACTCCTCCAGCGCCTCTGGATAATCGAAGGTCGCGCTCATGCCGAAGAGCTCATAGCTCAGATCGTACACCCGGCCGTTCTGTACCGCTTCGAAATGCTGCCAGATATCGTTGGTGGCAAATTCCTCTTCAAACATTTCCAGCACCGACTCCAGCAGGGCGTGCGCTGCCCGGAGGATGATGTCCGGCTCCTTCGTCTTCATGTCCTCGGTGTTTACCGTGAGGAACTCCGCGTCCGTCCCGGCGTAGACATTCTCCCCGCCGGCCATTTCGACCAGGCTCCCCACATAGGAATTCTCCGTAGCAATGATGTAGCTGCCGGGAAGCCCCATGAGGATCAGAACCTTCGGGCTCTCCTTCCCCTCATTTTTCTGGCTGTATTCCTCATAAAATTCTGTGAATTCCTCCACGAGTGCCGCCGCTTCCTCCTCCCGGCCGAAAATCTCGCCGAGCTCCTGGATGGAGCGGTACATGCCCTGCACGCTGCGCAGGTTCAGGAAGGCGTATTCCGTGTCGATGGCCTCATACTTCGGCTCCAGATCACTCTGCAGGGAAATGGGGCTGAGGATCCAGTCGGGATCGAGGCTGGCGACGATCTCCATATCCGGCGACATGGCCGTTCCCACCGTCGTCACCTCCGCATAGCGCTCGGGCAGCGTGGAGGTCGTCGTGCTGCACACGCCCACCAGATCGAGGTTCAGCCTGTCGCAGATCTCCGCTGTCGCCGCGGAGGTCGCGATGATCCGCGGCTCCTCCTCCATCGCGGCCACCAGCGCCTTCGCCTTCGCCACCGCCGCGAGCTCCACCGGATCAGAAATCGTAAGCAGCGTCGTGACGCTCTCATAGGTCACCGCCGTCGCCGTCGTTCCGTCCGGATGCTGGTTCACACAGCCGGTCAGGAAAACGGCGCACAGGGCAGCCGCAAGCAGCGCCGTCCGCCAGCCGCGTTTACTCTTCGTCATCATCATCGTCGTCGCCTCCCCAGCGCCGCCAGTTCTTCCGGCAGTAGATCACCACGGCCGCCGCTGCGCACAGCAGGATGAGCCCCGCAATAACGATCGCCGCCGCAAGCTCAGCCGCCGTCATGCCACCGGAAGACCCCGCTTCCTCTGAGGACGCGGTCGTCTCCTCCGCCGTGGACAGACTCAGGCCCTGGGCGCTTCCAAGCTCTGCGTCCGCGGACACCGTGGCCTCCGTGTCTGTCTCAACGGCCGTGCTTTCGGATTCCGCCGCGCTCTCAGCCGTCGTCTCCGCGGCCTCCGTCTCCGCAATCTCTGCGGCTTCGGTGTCTGCACCGGCCGCTTCCGTATTCGCGGCAGTGGTCGTCGTCGCCGCCGTTTCGCTCGCAGCCCCCGCTGTGGACACTTCGGTCACGATCGTCGCCGTCAGGCCGGACGTATTGCCCGCCTCATAGCTGCTCGGATAGAAATAAAAGATCACGTCCCGCCCCATGGGCGTCACATACATCGAGCAGCGCACGATGCAGTTCTCCGACGGTACCTCGATGCAGACGTCCGCCGTCGTGCCGTTGGAATCCGTGCCGGTCCCGGTCACGGCCATCCCTGTGCTGCTCCAGGAGCTGTCGCCCACATTCTGGACGGTAAAGCTCTGGTTTGTCGCATAGTCGATCAGACTCATTTTAAATGTCAGGTAATACTCCCCCGTATCGGTCAGCTCGAGCAGGCCGGTCGTATAGATCGTACCCTCTACCATACCCTGCCCGGTGGCGTAGGAGGATGAACCGCCGGAATCCTCGATCTCCCCGGTCACCGGATGCGCATAGCACGGCGTGACCGCACAGGTATAGACGCTTCCGCTCGCCGCCCGCACCGGCGCCGCCGCGCCGATGAGAAGCAGCAATGCCAGCAGCAGAAGCGCCGGCAGCGCCGGGATCCGGCCTCTTTCTCTGTTTTCCCTCATTTTTTCTCTTCCCTCCATCCGACAGGGCGGACGGAGCCTCGGCTCCGCCCGCACCGGTCGGTCTTAACCGTATTGCCACCACGGAGTCCCCTCCCCTTCAGGGACCCGGATCATGTGCCTGTCGTCAGAACGGCAGCAGTCCGCGGCTCTTAAGCTTATAGAGCAGACCCGCCGCCAGCGCGATCAGGCTGGTTACGATCGGGATCACCGGCACGCCCGAAGAAGAATCCGTCGTGCTCCCCGTCGTCGTCACCGAAGCCGTCGTGCTGCCCGCCTGGTAGGCGTCGTCCGAAGACAGATCGCCCGTCTCCAGCGCGCTCACCAGCGAAGCCGTGCCCAGATCATCGTCCGCCTCGCCGTCCAGCGACGTCAGATCACTTTCCAGCGCCGAGGTACTGCTCAGGGAAGACGTACTGCTCTTTAACGAGGACGTCCCCAGAGACGAACTCCCCAGCGTCGAGCTCCCGGAGGAGCTGCTCCCCGAAGAGGAGCTTCCCGAGGATGTGGTGCTCAGGGTAGACACGTAGCTCAGCAGCGAGCTGGTGCTCTCCTCCTCGTCGTCGTCCGAGCTGTCGCTGCTCGTATTGTCCTCAAAATCGCTGCTGTCGTCCGTCGTCAGCGTCAGCGTGCTCCAGTTCAGTCTCAGATAGACATTCTGCGTACCGCTGCCGGAGGAAATCGCCTCCATGATCGGCACATAAACCTGCAGAGGCACATAGCCGTAGCCGCTCGAGGCGATGGCCTCCGAGATCAGCGGGAACTGAATCTGGTTCGGATAGTAGGTTCCGTAATCATCGGAAATCACCGTGCCGTCGTCGTCCGTCTGGTAGGACAGCACCGTCACGCTGCCCAGCGACCCGGTCGGATTGCCGTAGCTGTCGGTCGAGTAGCCGGTCTTGTAATACTTCATCGTGCCGAGATAGCCGTATTTTCCGCCGTAGTTCAGCCCGCAGAAATCCAGCGTCAGATAATATTTTCCATTGGAAACGGTCAGCTTCACCGTCGTGTTGATGGCCGCGTTCGCCATTGAGGTGCTGGTCTTGTTGACCTTCACCATCTTCCCGGTCAGCTTGTAGACGCCGTCCTCCAGATCGTAGGGATCAAGATCGGAGCTGGTGCTCGTCGTATCATCGTCGCCCGAAGTAGTGCTCGTACCGGACGAGGACGAACCGCTGTCCGTCGAGGAGCCGCTGCCCGTTGAAGAGCCGCCGTTTGTCGAGGAGCCGCTGCTCGTGCTGCCCGTATCGCCGGAAGACGAAGTGCCGCCGGTCGTGCTGCCCGTGCTGTCCGAGGACGAGCTGCCGCTCGTGCTGCCGTCCGTCGTCAGTGTGCTCCAGTCAAGGTACAGGTACACATTCTGCGTACCGGAGCCCTCATTGATGTATTCCATGACCGGGACAAAGACCTGCAGCGGCGCATAGCCGTCCTCGACCGCCTCCGCGATCAGAGGGAAAATGAGCTCTGCCGGGTAATCGGTCCCGTAATCGTCCGTCGTCCGGCTTCCGTCATCATCCGTCTGATAGCTGACGATCGTCGCCGCCGCCGTCGTGCCGGTCGGCTCGCCGTAGGCGTCAAGGCCGTAGCCGGTCTGATAGTAGGACAGGTTCTTCAGATAGCCGTACAGCCCCGCATAATACAGTCCGTTCAGCTCCAGCGTGACGTAGTACGCCCCGTCCGACACGGTGATTTTCACCGTGTGATTAATCGCCGCGTTCGCCATCGAGGTGCTGGACTTGTTGATCTTGAACATCGTGCCGGTCACGTAATACGTGCCGTCCGCCAGGTTATAGCGGTCGAGCGCTGTGCCGCTGTCCGAGAAGCTGCCGTCAGTGCTGTCGTCGGAGCTGCTGCCGCCGCTCGAGCTGCCGCCGCTCGTCGTTCCGCTGTCGTCACTCGTGCTGCCGCTGCCCGTCGTGATCGACGTAAGCTGCTTCAGGTTCAGGATCGCGTCCGCCAGCGCACACGTCTGTGCGCACACCTCCGCCATCGTCGACTCTTCATCGTGATAGACCGCATCGGCTTCCTCAATCGCTGTGATCAGAGCCGTCAGCGAATCCTCCGTATACAGGCTCTCCCGCCCGGACAGAGCCGAAGCCGCCCGGATCATCTCATAGAGACCGGTCTTATCCACGGTCTCCTCATCGACCGGCGTCAGAGCGTTCACCGCGTAGTTGAGGATCTTCACCTGCGCGTCGATCTCTTCCTGCGTGATGTCCGCCGTCTCATAGACCGCCGCGGCCGCATCGTAAAGCGACTGCAGCACCTCCAGATCCGCCGCCGTGTAGCTCTCCTTCGCATCCAGATACGTCTGCGTCGCCTCCAGGGCCTTCCGCAGCTCCGTCCGGTCAGAGATCACGGTCAGGTTCTCCACCGCTCTCTCGAGCGCGCTCACCCAGGCACTGATCTGCCCGGCCACCGCATCGCTGCTGTTATACACCTTCGTCGCCGCCGAGATCATCTGCTCCAGATAGGTCGCGGTCGCCGAGGCGTAGACGATATCTCCACCCTCCTGCGCTTCCGCAAGCGCCTCCTGCGCCGTCTCCAGAGCGGCGGCCAGCGTGGATTTATCCGCCTCCGAGGCCTCGGAGCTGAAGACCGCCATGGCCTTCTCGACGGCTTCCTGCGTGTTCGTCACCGCCGAAGCGGAAATGTTCAGATTCTCAAGGGCGTCCTCCGCCGCCGCAGCGGCCGCCGTGAGCATCGCGGTCTGTGTCTCGGAATAGCTGTCATCGGCCTTCACCTCCGCCAGCAGAGCCGCGGCTTCCTCATAGACAGCCTGCAGCGCCTCCTTCGCCGCCTGCGTCTCCTCATCGTCCGAGGCCACGCCGGTCAGCTGCGTCAGAGAATCCCAGTCGAGGACGAGCTTCGCGTACTGGGAGCCGTTTCCTGCGTCGATCTCCTCCATAATCGGGACATAGACCTCCACCCAGATCATGTCATCCTCCCAGTCAAGCGGCAGGCTGACCGTCTTCGGGTACAGAGACCCCTTCACCGTGGCGTCCGTTCCGGTCTCCGGGTCGTTGTAGGTATCGATCACATCATATTCTTCTTCGACAGTCACAGCCACCCGCGTGCTCGCCGCCGTGGGACTGTTGTACTCGTCGTTCTCCTCCGGGTAATAATACAGGGAAGCCAGGTAGCCCTGCAGTCCCGAGAGGGTCAGCGACTGGAAATCCAGATACAGACGGATGTCCGCCGTGCCGTCCTCCTTCTCGGTCACCTGAATCGTCATCGGCTTCACCAGCGCCGCGTTGCCCATAGAGGTCGTATCCTTCGTCGCATGCTTCATATAGCCGTCGATGCTGTAGGTACCCACATAGATGGCTCCGTCCCCGGCGGCGCCCACCAGCGCATAATACGCCTTCGTCAGCAGCTCGATCTGCTTATCGACCTCCTGCTGTGTCGCACCGTTATCCGCGAGGACCTCCTGCGCCGTCGCCAGCGCGGCGTTCAGCAGAGCCAGACTGGCCTCGGTATAGCCCTCCAGTTCACCGTCCTCACTCTTCTCCTGAATCTCTTCCACGAGACTCGTAAGACCCGTCTTGTCCATGCCGCCGTACAGATTGATCACCGCCTGCTCCAGCGTCGAGGCCGCCGCGTCGATCACGGACTGCACCGCATCCGCATCGTCCAGCACATCCTTTACATCCGCCAGCACCGTCTGCAGCACATCGTAGCAGGCCTGCCCCTCATCCTCGATGGCCGAAGCCTCGTCATAGAGCTCCTGCAGCGCCGTCTTGTCGCCGCGCGCCACGAGCCCCTCCGTCGCCGCCGTCAGCAGCGTCAGCGTCTGCGCCACTTCCGTCGCGGAAACACTCTCATTCTTATCATACGCCTTGATCAGCTTCTGCGCGGCCGCAAGCTGTTCCGTGAGCACCGCCCAGCTCGCAGAGGTATACTCGCTGTCCTTCAGAGCGGACGCGCTCTCCGCCGCGCTCCGCAGCGCCTCGAGATTCACATCGAGAAGCACATTGTCCAGCGCCTCTGTCAGAGACGCGGTCTGCGCATCGATCTCCTCCTGCAGCGCCAGGGCGTCCACATCCGCCGCCAGGGCTTCTGTCAGCGCCGTGCTCAGCGCGGCCAGCTTCGCCGCATCATAGGCACTGCCATCCTCCGCCGCTTCCGCGAGGATCGCCTGCGCTTCAACAATCGCCTCTTCAAGCTCCGTGCGGTCCACACTCTGCGCCGTGAAGTCAGAGCCCCACACAAGGTAGCCGTTCTTCCCTGTCGTCTCCTCACTGTCGAAGGTATAGAGGATCGTCTGATCCGTCAGCAGACCGGAGAGCGTGAAGGAAAGCTCCACCGTCGTATAGTCCCCGGTCTCCTCATCCTGCTCCCGCGTCACAGTCGCCTGCACCCATTCGCCGGTCCCGGCGTCATAGCAGGCCAGTCCTTCCAGCTCCGCGATGCCGTTGCCCTCCAGGACGATCTGCCAGGCTTCGCCGTCTTCCTCCTCGGTCTTCAGCACCCGGGCCTCCGCCGTAAATGCATCCTCCGCGTTGTCGGAATCCGCGGGGACCATGCTCACCTGCGTGGTATAGAGTCCCGCGTCAAGGGAAACCTCCCCGACCGCCTCCGCATCAAACATCGCCGTGCGCAGCGCCCAGTAGGCCTCCTGCAGCGCACTCTCCTCAGCATTCTCGTCATCCAGGAGAGCCTCCGCCACCGCGGCCGCCGTCTGCACCGCACTCCAGGAAGCCGCCGTGAACTCACTGGCCTCCGCCGCCGCAACCACCGCACAGGCAGCCTCGATCGCATCCTCCACGGTCGGCAGATCGCCGTCGTTATACACCGCGGGCAGTTCGCCCGAATAGCTGCTCACAAGCGTGGCCGTCGTATAGTCGATGCAGAACCGGCACTCCTGGATACCGCTCGTCCCGTCCACATCCATCGCCGGCACGCGGACCTGCACCGGAATGACCGGATTATCACTCGGCAGATCGAAGAACAGAGTCTGGCCAAATGTATAGAGTGAATTAGCCGCCTGCATATAGGAGCCGTCGTCCCAGGTCTGATATGCGGAGATGAACATATTGTAGAGTGTCCCGCCGTCCGGGTAACCGCTGCTCGCGTAGGTCACATCATCGCCGTAATACCACATATCCGCCATATACGACAGCGAGTCGGAAATGTAAATGCCCTCCATGGTGAAATAAACACGCTTGTTCCCCTCGGAATCCACCTCCAGGATAATCGGCGTCTGCAGCGCCGCATTCGCCATGGAGGTGTTGTCACGGATCATATGGTAAATGACCGCCTCAACCACATAGGTGCCCTCTGCAAGGTCGGTTCCGTATTTCTCGAAGCTGTAGGCGTCTACCAGCGCGTAATAGCCAAGCAGATTCGTGCTCACGGTATAATAATCACCGGATTTCACGGCCGAAGAAGCCGTCTCAATACTGTTGCGGGCCGTCAGATACTGTAGTTTATTTCCTGCGAAATCCGAAGGAATCTGTATTTTCAGGGTTCCTTCCTGCGTCAATGTCGTCGCCAGCGCGTTTCCGCTGCTGTCAAGGATCTGTATTCGCAACAGAGTAAACTGTCGGCAGGTCCCATCCAGAATCGTTGAGAACTTATCGGATACCGTCCCCTCCGTCACCCATTCCACCGACAGCTCCGCGTCGGTCGGCGCGACAGTGGACGTCGTCTCAAAAACAACCTCCAGTGATTCTTCATTTCCCTTTGAATTGGTGACCGTAACAGTGTCCGTAAGAATCACGGTCGTCTCCGGGTTCTGGGACAACCGCAATGCCGCATGGTAATACCATTCATGATCACCAACATTACAGGTATGCGTTTCGCTGTGTCCGTCAGCAAGGAACTTCACAGCCGTTCCAAATACCATGTCGGAATAATTTTCCAAATCAAATTCTAATGTAAAAGTGTAGTTTTCTGTGTCGATTTCAACTTCAGAATAGTTAGATACGGCGGCAACATACCTATTATATACCATCGGATCAGAGCTTTTCTGATAGTAGTATCCACTTTGTCTATATATCGTTTTAAGATAGGTTTTTCCATTTTCTGACAAGTAAAAGGTTGCCGTTGCCTTTGTCCCCTCAACCTCAACAGAGACTTCAGATTCCAGAAGAGCACGAAAGCCCTTGTTGGCGCCGGATTCTTCCCCGGATTGCGAATAAGTCAAAGTACCTTCAAATACATAGTTTACATCCCAATACCAGGTGCCGCTTTGCAGTTCACTCAGCTCTGGAAGAGCTTCCGCAAGACCATAATTCAAAGTTGCAGAGCTTGTATAAATCGTAGCGCTTTTTCCTTTTTGGCCTGATTCCACAGCTATAATTGGATAATCCGTATTCGTCACTTCAAATGTAATATCCGCATAGCCATATACATCATTTACGACAACTGTTGTTTCTTTCCAGAGTTCATCACCTTCAAGTTGTTCCGAAGTATATTTAGGACCAACTCCTCCCGTATTTTCCGCAAAATATCCCGCATTCAGGAAGGTCGTATAATATTCCTCTTTTAATATTTTTAGATTCTTACTGCTTCCAGAATAATTTCCCACTCGAAAAGTTACATATTGCTTTCCGTCTTCAACTTGTACCAACGCAGTTCTATATCTATCCATTGTTGGAAATTTATTATTAATATACAAATTCGACCATGTGATTGGCACGCAATAATAACCGTCTTCCAGTACGGAGGTACCGCTCTGCGAACTCGACGCGGCTACAGTACGAGTGGGAAGCGATCCCACAATCAAGACAGCCGCAAGCAACATTGCTATCCATCTTTTCACTTTCATTACCCTCCACTTCCCCATTTTTTCCCTCCATCCATGAATGTAAGTGGGATCACCCGCCCCGACTCAGCCGTGCCCCGTCGTCGACAGACCTCCTTTTTCCTGTGTCAGCCGCCCGGGTCACCGCCGAATCCGATCCGGCGCGTGATGAATCTGGGATTAGCTTATGCTAACCTTTCATAGAAGAGTTTAACGTTTTGTCCCTGCATCTGTCAATACCTTTTTTGAATATTTTCTATGCTTTGTTGCATAATTATACGCCGATTTCGACGTGAAACCGACGTTTTTACGTTCTTTTCTCAAAATTGCCCCGATTTTTATGCTGGCCAGCATATTTTTCTCATTTAAGTTTGCTAAAAGAGAATTTGCAGGACGCGAGCAGGCACAAGGAATTCTTCCCTTTCCATCACTTTTTGTGCGCATCCGCCAGAGGCTTTTTTGTCATATAGGGAAGTACGAGGGACTTTCCCATATGACAAAAACAACCCGCCGGGTTTCTTTCCCGTACTGCAGTTTTATACAGTCAGAAAGAAACCCGGCGGGCTGACGATTGTTCTTCTATTCTATCGTTGCCGGTCAGGCCAGAGACAGAGCAATCCAGTTTTTCACAAGATCAATGCTGACATTCGCATATTTAGCAATCAGCTCCTCTGCCATGCCGTCTCTATGCATACTGATCACTATTTGCCTGGCCTTCTCCATCTTCCCCTGTTCATAAATCTTTTCTGCCACTTCACACATTTCTTTGTAGCCTCCCTT
>JAJQCL010000249.1 GCA_021202715.1 Lachnospiraceae bacterium | reverse complement strand
CGCCGCTTTCTTAAGGAGCATCGCCCCATCGTCTACACCAACATGGTTTTGGAGGGTACGCTTTTCGAGCATCTTGCCGAGATCGATGAATCCTGCAACAGCCGTATGGAGATCATCTGCAAGGCGATGTCTGAACGTGAGGGCGTGACGGAGGCATTGAAAGCAGCGGATCAACTCGAATGGGTGCGCCGGATGAACAGCATCCATGACAGAGCGGAAGAAAGCATCCTGGCCGAGCTTATCTACAGTTAATCACAAAATATCCCAGCGTTGGTATGGCACTGACGCTGGGATATTTTATGTTAGTCTTTATTTACTTGGTCATTATCTTAGTCACTATCTTAGTCACTCAAGAAATGAGCAAACTTATATTTGCCATTTCCCTGACCTTCCACGGCTTCAATGAGGCCAAGGGTTTTCAGGCGAGTCAAAAATTTCCCAGCGGAAGATGGTGCTAAAGCAAACATATTCAATACATCAGCTCTGCTGAAAGCACGTTCATAACCATAGTTACCGAACAGTGTGAGAGTTTTCTCTCTTGTGGGGGCGCTCATTTTCAAAGTAGAAAGGTGGTGTTCAAACGCTACTTTATCTGCACCAAGCACTACTTTTTCGGGTTCAAGCGCCACCTTTTTAATGTCAACGCCATAGTTTAGATTATAGAGCGTCACAAAGATCGAGGTAGACGTGGAGTCGAAGTTCGGCTCGCGTGCCGGGCGGTAATTTACCGCATGGCGATAATCTGCCTTGATTTTCTTGAAACCACTGCCCCGACGCTCCATGAAGTGCATACGGCTAAAAATGTCAGCGATCACAGGGTTGCGCCGTTTGGAAGCAATATGATCCGTGTCCTGATCCTGCACAATCGTCCCGTCGAACATACCGCCGGGGGAATAGATCTCCAACCGGTCATCAAAAATATCAATATGCACCTCGCTGCCGATCTCCATGTAATCACGGTGGATCAGCGCATTCACGAGGGCTTCGTGGACAGCTTGCTCTGGGTATTCCGGCATCTCCACACGCCCGCTCCCGGTCTTTTTCCATCGCTTTTTGGAATTGTTTTTGACAAATTCCTCTCCATTCTGGAGCAAAGAGATCAGGGAACCGCTGTATTCCTTATCGTCCAAGGCATCCATGACTCCGGATGCTTTATCCAACCCGTACCAGCGAGTACAGAACAGGCGGGAATGGCGAATAGGCGAATCATCCGCCAGCAGCGCACCGGCGTTGGTCAAATTGCCGTTTTCATCCAAAAGCTCAAAGGATATAAAATCAGAGTCTGTCAATTCATTGCCGGTCTGAATTCGATAGACAGAACGGAGCTTTGTAAAAGCCAGTTTTTCAAACGAATATCCGGACGGCAGGCTATCGTAAGAGATGTGGCTGCCACGCAGAACAAGCCTTTTTAGTGCGGTAGCATCTGCTGGGATACTTTCATTGCCCACACGGACATAGGCGATCCGATTTCCGTCACCAACATAGTAATAGGGCGTTTCCTGCCCACCGGGGATTCTCAAAATAATGAAGTCTTTTCCACCCTCGCTGTGGTTCTCCATCACCACCTGGGGAACGGGGTCCATCCTGCTTTTGATGGCCTCGCTTATTTTTTCGGATACATCCTTTGCATGAGCAAGCCCCACAGGCGTTTCATCATCGGATACACCAAAGATGAGTGCGCCGCCGATCCCGTTTGCAAAAGCGCTCACACTTTTCAGCCAGCTTCGAGGCTTGCGCTCCTCCAGCTTTTCTTTCTTATCGTATTCAGTGCTTTCGCCGATCAAATCTGCAATTCGCATAGTTCCACCTCATTTCCGTTTGCCATCTGACGGCTTATTCTTTGCTCTGCTCTTATACACATTATACTGGTTCTTACACTGGGGGCTGCAAAAGACTGCGCTGGGGCGGCTTGCCACGAAAGCTTTCATGCAGTGCTTACACAGGCGGAGCGGCCTCTTATCATCCGCCAGCATAAAGCTGAACATCATCTGCAAGCCCAACAGCAGAGAGTGGAAGTCCCACTCGATGGTCGGCTTATCCAGGAGCAAGATCCGATAGGTCGGTGCAACGCCGCCAAACGCCGCCATGCTCTGCTGGTACAGGCTTCGCTGATCTTCGCTCAGTCTATCATAATCCAGATAATAGAGGAAACTGCCGGTCATGGTAAAGGCCAGGTCGGTAAACTGTTGCCTCAGCCAGTCATATCGCTCTGCGTAATCCCGCTGAAAGCTCATATTGACCGCCATCGGTCTCTCACTCATGGTCATGGCCAGCCCCATCATGGTTCTGTCCCCGTTGATATTCCACATGGATTCTATGCCACGCTTGACCACATCCGGCTTTTCAAAGGGGAAGAAAACAGAGAGATAGTCCTCTGTAGATATGGTCTCTTCCTTTATAAAATGGTTCTTTGGCAGATAGACCGCTTCATACTCCATAAAGTTCGGTGTGGTAGGTAGCGCAGTCATCAGCCCCAACAGGCCATATTTGACAGCAAATTGCGTGATCGCCGCCTGTATCTCCTTATCCGGCTTTTTGCTCATGCCCATGCGCCCGATGTTGATCGCATCCACCACAAGGCTATCCGAATCGCTCAAAGGGTCGTAAATATTCGGCTTCGCCTCAGAGGTTGGTGTGATGTAGAGAACACCGGACTTGTCCTTCTTCCACTCGTAATCGCTGTATCGCACCCAGTTGGAGCTTGTCTTTTCAAATAGATTGCCCATGTAGCATCACTTCCAATCTGCACTTTCTGTATTGTAACCCGAAACCTTCAAAATCATATTACCATTATACGTCGCTGCCCCGCATGGGTCAATGGCTATTTTCCTTCAAGAATGCCTTTTCTGCTATCGTCAATTCCTGCTGCGCCTTTTCTCCGCTCTGGAGATAGGCCAGCAGCTTTTTTTGTATCTTTTTCAGCAGTGTTGCACGCACCTTTCGGATATTTCGGTCTGTTTGTCCACGGATGACCGCAATTCTTGTGGAGCTAAACAGGTGGATGGCATGGAGATATAGTAGCTCCTTGTCCATCTCGGACAGTTCATAAAGAATATCTGAAATATAAGCGTCAGCGACCAGCTCGTGGATTTCATAAGGGCAGTTAAAGAGCGCATCAATAAACTCTCCCCTGCGTACCTGGAGTGCAAGGACGGAACTCATTGTGTTGGGAAAGTACATCTCATCCGGCGAAACATTGTAATCTAAGGGCAGGTCGTCTCCGCTGCGGCTTAATTCGTGATACCGCTCCCGGCGCTCTCTGTTCCTGTCCAGTTTGTCCCACCAGTCGATCACCCGTTCAAAATCAGCCTGCGTTCTGGCGGAATCCTCCAGTCGGGCAAGAGCCTCCGCCTGAAGCTCCCGTTTTAGCTTTGCCTTCTCCGGCTGCTCGTCGGCGTCCTCATCGATCGGTCGTGCCTCGGCGTCGGCCTCCAGAGCCGATATCGTTTCCTGTTCGACGGAAAGCTGCCTTGCAAGCTGTTCGTCGAACTCAGTT
>JAJQCL010000205.1 GCA_021202715.1 Lachnospiraceae bacterium | reverse complement strand
CGCACAGCAACATGCTGGAGATCGCCAAGATCGGCGAGCGCCATTACCGGCTTGTGAATGAGGTCATCCGCTATCTCTCCCGCTATGAGGAGCTGGAGGAGATCATCGCGGTGCTGGGTGTGGATGAGCTGTCCGCGGAGGATTACAACATCTTCCAGAGAAGCCGGAAGCTGCGCAATTATTTCACACAGCCCATGTTTGTGGCGGAGAACTATACGGATATCCCCGGCGAGTATGTGAGCATTTCGGATGTGCTGCAGGATGTGGAGGATATTCTGAACGGGGTGTTTGACCAGGTGGACGAGAGCTATTTCTCATATATCGGAGCGATTCCGCGCAAATAACAGTCGGCGGGGCGGCCGCCGGGCCGACGGGGGTGATTTTCATGGCGAAGGAAAAGAAAGTCTATCAGCGGAAAAATATTGTCGCGCGGATCTACAGTATTCAGGACGGGCTCACGGAGGTGCAGAAGGTGGATTTTATCCGCATCAAAAGCGAGCGCTATAACCTGATGATCATGGAGGACTATATGCCGACGCTGGGTGAGCTGCGGGGAGATCTGACCGTGGAGGCGGAGGGGAAGACCTTCCGCTGGGAGAATGTGAACGGATTCTATATCCATCAGAACAATCTGTTCCGTTTCATGCTCAGAGAGGAGCGCACGGAGGAAGCGATATGAGTTATCTTATCTATCAGATCCTCAAGCTGCGTGCCTTTCTCCTGGGGACGGGCGTGGCCGGGCTGCTTCTGATGATCGTCTTCCTGATCTGGGCGGTGCGCCCGAAACGGGGTCCCATGCACTATGGGCTGCAGAGCTTCTTCTTCCATCTGACGCTGCGCGATACCGTCTATCTGAGCAGCACGCTGCTGCAGCTTCTGTTCGCGCTGTCCATGGTGACGTCGCGGGCGACGGTTGAGCGGATCCACCTGTATATGATTGTTGGGTTCTGCCTCGTGAAATTCGTGACGCGGCCGGGAATTCCTTCCCTGGCTCTGGATGCGGTATACAGTGTGCTGCTGACGGTCCTGCTTCTGGTCTGCAACCTGTTTGGCGGCTTCCTGAACCAGAGCGAAGCAGATCTCATTCTGGTCTGCATGTATGGATTGCTGATGCTGCTCACGGTGGAGTTTTCAATCTGGTATTTTGTGAGATGCCTGCGCGTCCTCACGAAGGAGCGGGCGACTCCGGCGCGGACCCTCCGGGGACTGGTCGGCCGATTTGCACACAGACGCACGGAGACGGCGGCTGAGGGGGATGTATAGAGATGGAAAAGAGCGCTTCCGAGAAAAATAGTGCTTCCGAAAATCGAAGAAATGTCTTTCTGGAGGCCCTGCAGGCCGGTACGGCGGACACAGAGACCGGGGAGACCCGGGCGGCCGCGGAAGAGACTCCGGAGGAAGCCTCCGGGAATGCTGTGCCGGAGGAGACGGAGGAGGAGACCGGGGAGCTGGAAGAGGCTGTGGTTCCTGCGGGCGATCCGGATATGTCCGGACGGCTGGCGCTGCGCATCCTGAAGATTCTGAAAATCGTATGTCGGCCGCTCGGGAAGCTGGCGAATACCTTCCTGGCGCCGGTGCTGAAGCCGTTTCGCAAAAGTGCGGACCGCATCACGCGGAGAGACTGGGCGCTGTTTCTGGCGCTGATCGCCGTGATCGGTGTGTCCGTGGCGGCGCCGATGTGGATCGTACGCGCGCAGAATACCTGCCGGGTGGAGGAGAGCCTCTACGTATCGACGATGGGCCAGCTCTTTACCTGGGAGGAGGGCGGCGTTTTCTACTGTGAGGATACGGTCACGACCTTTACGCCGGCGGATGGGGAGGCGCTCACGCTGAGCGGCACGCCCTTCTACTATTCGGACGGCAGCGGCCTGCTGTGGCCGAACCTCGGGGTGTGGTACTCCGTGGAGAAGGATAAGAGCTGGGGGCGGGTGAGCCGTTTCTCCCAGGTGTCTGCGGAGCAGGGAAGCTGCGTCATCACCACGGCGAAGGGGGAGGAATACCAGAAGACAGGATTCCTCTATGACAACGCAGATACATATCTTTTTCTCGAGAGCGTTACTCTTTATTATAATGACACGGAACTGCTGCTTCCGTCGCTGAGCTGCGTGAAGGTTCAGAACGGAACAACCATAGAGATCTATTCATACGGCGGAGAATCTCTGGCGGAGATCCTTACGACCGATGTCACAGCCGATTTCTCCAGCGGAGCCAGTCTGGATCTGTCGGGAGATATTCTGTATTACTACAATGGAACGTTCCAGCTCATCTATTGTGATCTGGAAAATATTCCGCTGATTCAGGAATAGGAAGATGGGTGCCATGGGTGAAACAAAGCAAGACAGGAGAAAAATTCGACGGCCTGGGCTTCCTGCGAGGCTGAGGGTGGACAAAAGGGTGATTGCGGTAGGACTGGCGCTGCTGGCGGCGGCGGGCGTCCTGCTGTTCATGCGCATGTACAGTATGCGCTATGTCAGTACTCTGGAGTATGACAGCGCGGCGGTGACCGATCTGCAGCTGCTCTCTGCCCTGCAGCAGGGGGAGGCGCAGACGGGCGATACGGTCTGGCTGACACAGTTTGGCGCCGATGAAGAGGTTTACAGACGGGGAGATAATTACTATATCGGTGTGGATTATACGCAGATCCTCGCGGATGTGCCGCTGTATGTGGACAGCGGCGATTATCTGCTTCTGCTGGCCGGACAGGGCACCATGATTATGGAAGACTGGTCGGAGGAGGTCCCGGCCGCCGGTTCGTACATCAGCAACGGCGTGGTGACGAATTTTGACGGAAGCGAGACCGGGGACGACACGGTCCTCTTCCTGCGCCTTGGCAGCGGCATTTTCATCAATACCAAGAGTCTGTATATCAACAACTCCATCGAGGAGCTGACAATCCCCTCGAACAGCATCCTTTATATCACGGAGGAGGGGATCTATTACTATGCGCGCGTGAATCAGGAGAAGCTGCTCTATGGGAGTCTGGCCGTGACCAGTGATTCCATGACGCTGATCAACGGGATGGAAATGACCTGGGAGGAGCTCTGCTATAACCTGGGGCTTCTGACGGAGGAGGAGCCGGAGGCGGCGACGTCGGAAGAGACGACCGAAGCCGAATCGACGGAGGAGCCGGAGAGCGCGACGAATGAGGCGGAGTCCGGCGAAGGAAGCGGCTCGGGAGAGAGTGCCGAGGCGGACTCCGAAACGGTGGAAGCCGGAGCCGGTGAATCTCTGGAGGAGAGCGCGGGTACGGAAGAAGGCAGCGGCGCGGCCGGGGAGACCGGCGACGAGAGCGACGGAGAAGGAGACGGAAAAGAGGAGACGGACGCGGCGGAGAGTGAGGACGAGACCTCTTCGGACGCCGGGGACGGCTCGGACGCGGGGAGCAGCAGCTCCAGCAGCGGCAGCAGTGCGGGAGGCAGCAGCTCCGGTTCCAACAGTGGCAGCAGTACGGGGAGCAGCACTGGCTCAGACAGCGGCAGCAGAGCGGCAAACAGCAGTTCGGGTGCAAGGGGGGGAAGCAGGACGGAGACGAGGTCGGGGTCGGAGGGG
>JAJQCL010000213.1 GCA_021202715.1 Lachnospiraceae bacterium | reverse complement strand
GAGGATATGATTATGAGTACAATCGCTATCAGAAAGAATACAGTCGCTGCTAACCAGACACATTCCAGCCTGTGGGAGAAGTGGATGGCTTACTACGACAAGTATGCGGCAGAAATCGCCTGCGCAGGGTTGGCTGCCAGCGGCAATTATCTCAGCGCACAGCGGATGTTCGGTGAGTACATGAAGAACAGAACCGAAGAAGAGCAGTAAGCAGAGTAAGAATTGTGAACTCCAACAAAAATATTAAATTGCAGAGCCGCCGATGCTTTCATCTCGAAGAGAGGGAAGGTGCCGGCGGCTTGTTTTATGTGCAGGGACAGGTAAATTCTTTGATTTACGCTATATGCCCCCGAGCAGAAAATGGAAAAGGCCGCCCCCTGCTGAATATGTCGAGGGAAGGTTTGATTGTTGCCTGCAGGATCGGGCAGTGCCTGCGGCTGTGTAGAAGCAAGCAGGAATCCGGTAGAATTAAAGAGGAAACGCAAAAAAAGAAAATAACAGGGAAAAAATGAAAGACTGCTTGACGATATGAAGAAACTCAACTATACTATAAACGATGATAAACATAAATGACGCCTCCTCTGAGGCACACAGGGAAGGCGGTCTGCGAACAGTATGCGATATACATTTGTAAAACAATATGACTCAACGGACTGCGCAGCCGCATGTCTCGCCATGGTCTGTCTTCACTACAAGAAGGAAACCTCGATCTCGCAGCTGCGCGACAGGATGGGAACCGACCTCAAGGGAACGAACCTGATTGGCCTCACCAAATGTGCGCAGGAGTTGGGCTTTACCGCACAGGCTGTCCGGGTAGACCGGGAGGGCTTCGCCAGTGAATTCACCCTTCCCTGCATCGCCCATATCATCACCGGCGAGGGCCTGAGTCATTTTGTCGTCCTGTTCAAGAAATCCGAAAAATACGTCGTAGTAGGCGATCCGGCAAAGGATCTGATGCGGATCACCGTGGATGAATTCTACGAGAAATTCACGGGGGTTCTCCTTCTTCTGAAACCGACAAATGCCTTTGAAACCGGGAAGAAGAGTACGCAGGGGATCTTCCGGCAGTATGTGAGGCTTCTCCTGCCGCATAAGAACCTGTTCGCCTGTGCCGTTGCGGCTTCGTTCCTGATCACATTGCTGGGAATTGTCTCATCGCTCTTTAACAAGATGCTCATGGATGAGATTCTGCCCTATAAGCTGGAAGGCACGCTCCGTATGACCGTGATCGCCTTCACCGGCATCAGCCTGGTGAGCTGCCTGATCGATTTTGAGCGGCAGTACGTCCTGCTCTATCTGTCACAGAAGATCGATATTCCGCTGATGCTCGGATATTTCAGGCATATTTTCCGGCTTCCCATGAAGTTTTTTTCCACGCGCCGAACCGGAGATATCATCACCCGTTTCAGCGACGCCGGGACGATCAAGAGCGTATTCACAAGCATTGCTCTGTCGCTGGTTCTGGATGTAAGCATGGCGCTGATCTCTGGCGTCGTCCTGTTCAACATGAGTACGCGGCTGTTCGCGGTCATTCTCTTCATGACGGCGGTCAGCATCCTGCTGGTCCTGATCTACCGGCCCATCTATAAGAAGATCAATGAGGAACAGATGCAGCAGGCTTCCGTCCTCAACTCCGAGATCATCGAAGGGCTTCGCGGCGTCGAGACGATCAAGGGAAACGCCAACGAGGACGTCGAGCTGGAGAACATTGAGCGCGAATACATCCGCTCGCTGCGCATCGGCCTGCGGGAGGGAAAAATGTCCGCAGGACAGAGCCTGATCTCCAGTGTCATAGACAGCGTGGGAAATATGATCCTCGTCTATCTGGGCATCCAGGCCGTCATCGCGGGCGATATGACGCTGGGAACCTATATGGCGTTCACGACGCTGGCTTCCTATTTCACCAGCCCGGTCAGTGATCTCGTGGGGATGCAGCTGCAGATCCAGGAGGCGCAGATCTCCATGAAGCGCCTGTCGGAGATCCTTGATACGGAGACCGAGCAGGCGGAGGGAGACTTCCAGGAGCTGGAGAAGGCGGACGCGGAGATCGAAATACGGGATGTAACCTTCCGCTACGGGCACCACCGTCCGGCGTTAAAGAACATCTCCTTCACCATCCGTCCCGGGGAGAAGGTGGCTTTGGTGGGCGCCAGCGGGAGCGGGAAATCCACTCTGGCGAAGCTCCTGTTAAAATATTACGAGCCGGAGAGCGGTTCCATCACCATCGGCGGCGTCGATCTGCAGGAATACAGCAATGCGTCAGTCCGCCGGGCCATCTCCTATGTACCACAGAACATCGAGCTCTTTTCAAAGAGTATCTATGATAACATCCGCATCTCGAAACCGGGCGCGACGCTGGAAGATGTGAAGGAAGCAGCAAAAAAGGCGGACGCCCATGACTTCATACGCCGTCTGCCTGGCCAGTATGCGACCTTCCTTGAGGAAGCGGGAAACGGACTCAGCGGCGGGGAGAAACAGCGCATCGTTCTGGCGCGGGCTTTCCTGAAGGACAGCGGCTTCTATATCCTCGATGAGTCCACCAGCAGCCTGGACTTCGCCACCGAAAATGTCATCTTCGACATGATCTACAACAAGCTGGCGCACAAGTCCATGCTGATCATCGCGCACCGCCTGGCGACAGTACGTAACTGCGACAGAATTCTGGTTCTGTCCGAGGGTGAGGTCATCGAGAGCGGGAGCCATGAGGAACTGATTGCGAGGGGAGGTGAATACTACAGACTGTGGGAAATGCAGCAGGGAAACAGAGTCAGGAAGGAGGTGGAAGAGCCGGAAAGAGAGATTTATAATCAAGGGATAGAAGATGAGGTTACATATTGAGTTATTAAATGGTGGATTTTTAAATGATCGTGTAGGGAATACGATTCCATTAATGAAAATGGAGGAAATTATTATGATGAGTTATTCAGATGGAGCAATTGCGTTGCAGTTTCCAGATAATTATATTTTGATTGATGAAGATGAAATTGAATATCTGGATGGAGGTGTAAGCGAAACTCGTACGATGAAAGCAGGTACTGCTGCAATATATTTCACTGCTGGTTACTGGGCAGCGAAAGCACTTGCTTTAGCTGGCACAGTATCTTTTGCCGCACTTGGATGTGCATTAGGCGGGCCATTCGGTGCAGCTGTAGGATCTATTTCTGGACTATTCGGTGCAGGTATTCTTAACTCTATGGCAAAAAAACTTGATGCGGCAGCCACAAAGTGCGAGACATATTCTTCGTCTCAAAAATTGAAAATCACTGAAACTCTTAATTCCAGGTTGGTATATTCTGTTTCAATAAAAAAAGCATGATTATGTCGCTCAAATCATTATGATGATGCCGGGGTCAAAAGCCCCAGCCGATAGCTATAGCACCTTGAAAATTTCATATATTTTGTAGTGACACACGACAGCAACCTATAAATCTGGTATAATTGAATGACCTAAACCCCCAGCTATGCTGGGGAGAATAGAGTAAGCAGAAGCGTTGAGGATAAAATTACCTCCTGTAGTATAATGAGTATGAAGGACAAATGCAATCCCAAAATGCACAAGCATACAGCCAGTTTGAATATTTCCCGAAAAGGAAGCAATCGAGCCAAGGCACAACGACAAATGCAGG
>JAJQCL010000010.1 GCA_021202715.1 Lachnospiraceae bacterium | reverse complement strand
GTCTCAGCTGCTGTCTCAATCGCTGCAATCCCGGCGGTTGCAAGCTCTGCCGCCGTTGTCTCCGCCGCGGTCGTTTCCGCCGCCTGCGTCGTCTCCTCCGCATCCTTCTTCCCGCAGCCGGTCAGAGCTGCACTGAGAGCCAACACCGTCAACAGTGCAAAAGCTCCCCACATTCTGGTCGTTCCTGTTTTCTTCATGTCATATACCTCGTTTTTCCATATATTTTTGATCCGTTTACGCTTCCCTCGAAATCCCCAGCTCCTCCAGCAGCTCCCTCTGCTTTTCTTCCATGACGAGCCGTTCATCCTCCTCCATGTGATCATAGCCCATCAGGTGAAACATGCTGTGTGCGGCCAGAAAGGCCAGCTCGCGGGTGCGGCTGTGTCCGTATCGCTCGGCCTGCTCCGCCACCTTGTCCATGGAAATGACAATGTCTCCCAGCAGCAGCTCCCCGGTCTCCGGGTGAAAGCAATCTGCCTGCTCTTCCTCCAGCCGGGAAAAATCTCCCGGTGCCGGATACTCCGCCATGGGGAAGGAGAGCACATCCGTGGGCGCGTCCACGCCCCGGTTCTCCCGGTTGATCTGCCGGATTCCTTCATCGTCCGTCAGCAGCACACTGACCTCCGCCTCGTAAGGACACGCCTCATAGTCAAGGGCTCCTTCGACCACCTGACGGAGAATCGCCTCATAAGGAAGATCCCACAGCCTGTCCGTCTCCACATCGACGTGTAAAGTCATCAGCTCTGTCCTCCTTTTGATTTCTGCGGTCCCCGTCCGCGAACCATATAGGTAGCGCGCCGTTTCTCCTGCCAGGCTTCCCGGCGCTTCTCCTGATAGGCCTCCCGCTTCTCATATTTCTCGTAAGCCTCCACGATCTGCTGCACCAGCGGATGCCGCACGACATCCCGGTTCGTCAGCGTCACCATGGCGATGTCCTCCACATCCCGCAGCACCTTCACAGCCACGTCGAGGCCGGAAATGGCTCCCGCAGGCAGGTCCTTCTGGGTCGGATCGCCGGTCACCACGACCCGGGAACCGAAACCGATCCGCGTCAGGAACATTTTCATCTGCGCCGGTGTCGTATTCTGCGCTTCATCCAGAATGATAAAGGCATTGTCCAGCGTGCGGCCGCGCATATAAGCCAGCGGCGCCACCTCGATCAGCCCTTTCTCATAGTTTGCCAGGTAGGAATCCGCTCCCATGATCTGATAAAGAGCGTCATAGAGAGGACGCAGATAGGGATCGATCTTACTCTGCAGATCGCCGGGCAGGAATCCAAGGTTCTCCCCCGCCTCGATGGCCGGACGGGTCAGGATGATCCGCTGCACCTCATTGTCCTTGAAGGCCTGAATCGCCATGGCCATTGCCAGATACGTCTTTCCCGTACCCGCCGGTCCCAGACCAAAGCAGATCATTTTCTGACGAATGGCATCCACATACGCTTTCTGCCCCAGCGTCTTTGGCTTCACCGGTTTTCCGGAATGGGTCCGGCACACGATCTCCTGATCGATCTCCACGATCTGCTCCGCCTTCTCCTCCATCGACAGGGACAGGGCATAATCGACATTCTGATCGGTGATTGTGTTGCCGCGGGCGGACAGAGCCACCAGACTCTCGAACACACTGCGGGCCCGTTCGATGTTCTTCTCCGGCCCGATGATCTTCATACTGCCGTCCCGGGGCACCAGAGAGACCCGCAGAGTCTTCTCAATCTTCTTCATATGGCTGTCCAGCTGCCCGCAGACATTCCGCATATGCTCAGCGGGAATATCCATGGTCGTCTCAATGATACTCATACTGTCTATTCGTTCTCCTTCTCCTCCGTCTGCTCTTCACTGGCTTTTTCCTCACCGATCGGGCCCAACAGGGTCACTGTCCCGTCCATCCGCAGCCAAAGGTTTCCAACTGTTACTTTAACATCTTTTTCCTGAATTTGCACGTCTTTTTCCTGTAAATTTTCTGTATATTCTTCCCATTCTGCCTGACACAGAGCCTCGATCTCCGCCTCAGTCAGGAAACGTCTTGTATAGATCAGGGAAGAACCGACCCGCACCTCACAGGAAACAGGCAGCGGCAGACAGGAAAACAGCTTGGGACTGCACCAGGAGCCAAGCATCACCTGCGCGGCCTCTTCCTCCAGAGACAGAGTGACCCGCTGCGTACCAACAGACAGGGAAAACGCAAAGGCGGTGGGCGCTCCGAAAGCAACCGTCTCCCCGGTCACCTCCCGTTCCCAGTGAAATTCCTCCACGGTAACGGCTGTGATATCCGCATCGGCATGAACAAAGAGGGATCCCGTCTCCTCCCCGGCGTCATCCTCCATCGGCACGAGGCCAGACACCAGCACCTGCCCCGCAGTCACCGCATCCCCTGCTGCCACCAGAGGCGTCCCCTGCCGCGTCACGATCTGCTCAATGACCCCGTCCGTTTCCGCCACCAGATCCGTGGCCGAAGCGGAGGTTACACCACTGTCCGCCTCCGTCTCCCCGGACCATCGCTCATTCTCGCGTACCTGAACCTTCAGAATGCAGCCGGATTTCTGGACAGAGACCCACAGGATATCCGGGTAAGCGTTCCGGACCGCTTCCTCCAGATCGCCACAGACGATCTCATCGAGAGGCATACCGGCTTCCACCTGATATTCCGCGAAAAGGGCAGTGAACTGATCCAGCGTGTGACGGCTTCCTCCCGCCAGCTCGATGTCCCAGAGCCTGGTCGAACAGAAGAACAGGATTCCCAAAGCAAGGATCGCTCCCGCCGGAATCCCCCAGCGTCTTCGATAACGGAACAGGAGAAAAGGGAGCCCCCGTCGGCGGGCAACATGCAGGCGTACACGCGACTTTCGTGCCATCGGCCGACAGGAAAGATATTCCTCTGCCGTCATGGTACATTGACACTCCTCCGCCTCCCGCCGCACCTTGCGCAGAAACAGTCCGCGAGCCGCGCAGAGATTCAGGAAGCGTTCAGGGGATCCTCCATGCAATTCCACCAGCACCTCGGCACTGAAAAAACGGACCGGCTTCAGGATCATACGCCACCTCCCTGGAGGAACTCGACCCGGGAAATGCGTCCGACGATCCGCAGCTCTTCCCGGGCATAGTATTCCATCTGCAGATTTTGTCCGAGAATGGCAATTTGCGCACGCCGGGCCTGCAGGACGATCCGTTCCGGCGTCACTTCCAGAATTCCCCGGTAGTTTTCGGCCTGCAGAGACAGCTGACCGGTGAGGAGAAGAATTGACTCCCTCTCTGCGTGTCCGCTCTTTTCTTTTCCCATCGGCCGCGCCTCCGCATAAAGTCACCTTTACTGTATGCAGAAAAAGGGATCTGTATGCCGAAAACAGCACGTGCTTTATACAGTCTCACGGACGCGTTCTTTCGTTCCTGATTGGAGCTGCAAATCTGCCATACGCAAAAGGAACCATCCTCTCGGACGGTTCCTTCGGAGCACGTTTTAATTATATTTGCGTTTTCTCGCAGCTTCAGACTTCTTCTTGCGTCTTACGCTGGGCTTCTCATAATGCTCTCTCTTACGGATCTCCTGCTGGATGCCGTCCTTCGCACAATTTCTCTTGAATCTGCGAAGTGCGCTATCCAACGACTCGTTCTCTTTCACGATTACGTTCGCCATAACTCACACCTAACCTCCCTCCAGTTGTAAAATTGTGCAACTGTTTGGGTAATAATCTCTAGCACATCTAGAATTATAGCATAATAAATCAATTCGTCAACAAAAAATTCACGAAAAATTTATTTTTTTATCTGCTCCTCCGCGGTCTGCCAGGCTTTCTCCAGCGCGGCCGGGATTCCGGCGGGATTTTTCCCTCCGGCCTGGGCCATACCGGGGCGTCCGCCGCCGCCGCCGCCCACCTCTTTGGCCACAGCTTTGATCAGATTGCCTGCATGGGCGCCCTGCTTCTGCGCGGCCTCGGTTGCCATGGCGATGAGATTGACCTTCCCTCCCAGGGAGGAAGCCATCACGAGAACGCCTGTCTCGCCGAGCTTCTCCTTGAGCTGATCGCCGAGGTTGCGCAGGCCGTTCATATCCACATCGTCCACACGCAGGGCCAGCACCTTCACGCCTGCGATGTCGCGCACCTGACTCATGGCATCTCCGGCCGCCTCGCTGGCCATCTTACTCTTCAGCTTCTCATTCTCAGAGCGCAGGGATTTGATCTCCTCCTCCATCTGCGCGATCCGCTGCGTCAGCGTCGCAGGCGTCGCCTTGGCCTGTACCGCAGCCTGCTGGAAAGCCAGCTCCATCTGAGCATAATGCTCCAGCAGCCCGGTCGCCGTCAGCGCCTCGATCCGCCGCACGCCGGCCGCTACGCCGGATTCCGAGAGGATCTTAAAGCAATGAATGTCCTCGGTATTCTTTACATGGGTGCCGCCGCAGAGCTCTGTAGAGAAATCTCCCATAGAAACGACCCGCACAGACTCGCCGTACTTCTCACCGAAGAGAGCCATCGCGCCCGTGGCCTTCGCCTCGTCCAGAGACATCACCTTCGTGACGACGGGAAGCGCCGCCAGGATCTCCTGATTGACGATCTCCTCTGTCCGCGTAAGCTCCTCCGGCGTCATGGCCGCAAAATGGCTGAAGTCAAAGCGCAGCCGCTCGGCGTCATTGTAGGAACCTGCCTGCTCGACATGATTTCCCAGCACCTCCCGCAGCGCCTTCTGCAGCAAATGTGTGGCGCTGTGGTTGCGGCAGGTGGCTGCCCGCTGTGCCGTATCGATGCGCAGCGTCACCGCATCTCCCACGCGGAACATACCGGAGGCCACGCGCCCCACATGGCCCACCTTCGTACCGGACAGCCTGATCGTCTCCTCCACCAGGAAACGGGAGCCGTCCGGCAGCGTGATCTCGCCGCGGTCACCGTGCTGGCCGCCCATGGTGGCATAGAAGGGCGTCTGCTCCGTCAGGATCGTGCCTCTGTCTCCATCGATCAGCGCCTGCACGATGTCCTCTTCTGTCGTGAGAACCGTGATCGGGGAGGTGCACTCCGTCTGGTCATAGCCGACAAACTCCGTGCCAAGCTCCGGATCGATAGACTGATACACCGTCACGTCAGCGCCCATATAGTTGGTCGTCTTCCGGGCCTTTCGCGCCATTTCTCTCTGCCGCTCCATCGCTGTGGTGAAACCTTCTTCGTCCACCTTCAAACCAGACTCCGCCAGAATTTCCCGGGTCAGGTCCAGAGGGAAGCCATAGGTATCATACAGCTTGAAGGCTTCCTCGCCGGAGAGCGTGTCGTCGCCGCGCTCCCTCATAGCTTTCTCCATTTCCTCTAAAATATGCAGTCCCGTATCAATCGTACGGTTAAAATTCTCTTCCTCCTGACCGATGACCTTCTCGATAAAGGTCTCTCTCTCGGCCAGCTCCGGATAACCGTCGCAGCTCAGCTCGATGACCTTCTTGCTGAGCCCGGTCAGGAAATTCCCCTCGATGCCGAGCAGACGGCCGTGCCGGGCCGCCCGGCGCAGCAGACGCCGCAGCACATAACCGCGGCCTTCATTGGAGGGCATGATGCCGTCGGAGACCATAAAGGTCACGGAACGGATATGATCGACGATGACGCGGATGGAGACATCCTTCTTCTCATCGGTCTCGTACTCATAACCGGCCAGCGCGCACACCTCATCCAGCAGCGCCTTGAAGGTATCGATGCTGAACACCGTGTCCACGTCCTGCACCACCACGGCCAGACGTTCCAGGCCCATGCCGGTGTCGATGTTCTTATTCTCCAGCTCGACATAATTCCCCTTGCCGTCGCCGTCAAACTGCGTGAAGACGTTGTTCCAGATCTCCATGTAGCGGTCGCAGTCGCAGCCTACGGTGCAGGTGTCGCGGCCACAGCCGTACTTCTCGCCCCGGTCGTAATAGATCTCCGAGCAGGGACCGCAGGGCCCGGCGCCGTGCTCCCAGAAATTGTCCTCCTTGCCGAAGCGGAAGATCCGCTCCGCGGGGATGCCCATCTTCTTATTCCAGATCTCGAAGGCCTCTTCATCGTCCTCATAGATGGAGGGATACAGGCGATCCGGACCCAGCACCACCACTTCGGTCAGGAAGTCCCAGGACCACTCGATGGCCTCCTCTTTGAAATAATCGCCGAAGGAGAAATTGCCCAGCATCTCGAAGAAGGTCAGATGGCGGGCCGTAATACCGACATTTTCAATATCGCCGGTGCGGATACACTTCTGGCAGGTCGCCATCCGTGTACGCGGCGGCACTTCCTGCCCCGTAAAATAGGGCTTCAGAGGCGCCATACCGGCGGGGATCAGAAGAACGCTGTTGTCATTGTGCGGCACCAGCGAATAGCTGCTCTTACAGAGATGTCCCTTGGTCTCAAAGAAATCCAGAAACATCCGGCGAAGTTCATTTACTCCGTATTTTTTCACGATAAGTTCCTCCAAATATATGGTTTTATAGAAGTGCGAAGTTGTGCGCCAGCGGGCCGCTGCCCGCTCCCAGATCAAGGTTCGCCCGCAAGGCGCCGGAGATATACTCCTTGGCCCGGCGGACACTTTCCGAGAGGTCATAACCCTTCGCCAGGTTGCTGGCGATCGCCGAGGACAGCGTGCAGCCTGTCCCGTGCGTGTTGGGATTGTCGATGCGCTCGCCGTAGAACCACTCTGGCTTCCCCTCGTACCAGAGCAGGTCATTGGCCGTGTTGTGTTCATGACCGCCCTTGACGAGAACCGCCCCGGAACAGTGCGCCGCGATCTTCTCCGCCGCCCGTTCCATATCGGCCGCCGTCTCAATGTGCATCCCCGACAGGACCTCCGCCTCAGGAATATTCGGCGTGATGATATCTGCCAGAGGAATCAGACGTCCGATCAGCGTCTCCGCCGCCTCATCTGCCAGCAGTCGGCTGCCGCTCGTGGAGACCATGACCGGGTCGACGACGATGTTGCGCGCCTGCCGCTCTGCCAGACTGTCCGCGATCACCTCGATCAGCGCTGCGCTGGACACCATACCGATCTTCACGGCATCGGGAAAAATATCGTCAAACACGCAGTCCAGCTGCTGCTGCAGGAACTCCGGCGTGGATTCCAGAATCCCCGCCACCCCGGTGGTATTCTGCGCCGTCAGCGCCGTGATCGCGCTGGAAGCATAGAGTCCCAGACAGGTGATCGTCTTGATATCTGCCTGGATCCCCGCCCCGCCGCTGGAATCGCTTCCCGCGATGGTCAGTACCGTCTTCATCTTCATATCGTAAACACTCCTCTCGTGTATCCATAAATAAGAATGCGCTTTGCGCATTCTCGCGCCGAGCGCGCTCTCCCCGGAGCCTGCCGCGGACACCAAATGGCATTATAGCCGAGTTTTCGTCTTTTTTCAATGGGAATCCCCGTCTTCATGCAGAAGGTTTCACTGCATTCTGCCTATTTCTCTCGCAGAGCTGTCACGAAATGTCTTCTGAAAGTTCACAAACCATTCAAATAATCCACATAAATTCTCCATCATCGGGATCTATGATATACATGTCAGACGGAAAGAGCCCGTCGACGGACAGAACAGCAATTTTCTATTTTTCATAACCTTCTTCCTTTTTGTAAGCGGGAGTCCGGCAGGGCTCCCGTTCTTTATGATGAAAGCCTTTTCATTTCCTTTCCTTCCGCTGCGTCTCCCGCTCCTCCCGGTGAAAACGGTCTTTGTACTGTGCCATCATTTCCTCCCGGCCGCGCTGCTCCAGACCATAGCAGACAGCCCGCCGCACGATATCATAGATGATTGCGAAAAGCGGCACGCCGATGATCATACCGACAAATCCAAAAAGCCCGCTGAATAAAATAATGGAGAACAGAACCCAGAACCCGGACAGCCCGGTGCTGTTGCCGAGAATCCGGGGACCAAGGATATTTCCATCGATCTGCTGTAAAATCACGATCAGGATAATGAACCAGATACATTTCACCGGCGATTCCATAAGAATGATCAGCGCCGAGGGAACGCCGCCGATATACGGTCCGAAGAAAGGAATGATGTTGGTCACGCCGACAATGACACTAACCAGCATGGTATTGGGAATATTCAGAATGCTGCAGGCAATAAAGCAGATCACGCCAATGATCGTGCTGTCGAGGATTTTTCCGGCCAGGAATTCGCTGAACATTCTGTCCGCATAACAGACCTCCTGATGGATCCAGTCTGCCACGCGGGTCTTCAGCGTCCCGTAAAGGATCAGCTTCGATTGAGCGGCAAAGCGCTTGCGGCTGGCCAGGATATACACAGCGGCCACGGTGCCGACAAACAGGTTGTAGAGGATGTTGAAGGCTCCCAGGATGCCATTGGTGAAATTGTTCATGATATTATTCAGAGAAGGAAGCAGACTCCCCTGAATCCACTCGCGCAGAGTCGTCTCAATATCCTCGACCGAGTCCCCCAGATACGAGGAGATCACCTGATTATCGGAAAACAGCCGTTCAATCCATTCCTGCACGACTTCGAGGAAAAGGGGAATGCGCACGGAGATCACACGGATGCTGCGCAGCAGCTGCGGGATCATCATGTCATGGCGAGAAGAAGATAAACAATCAGAAAAAACAGGAGGAAGCTCAGAGCGATCGATAATCCCACGCATAGTCCTCTCCGCTCCTTCTTCCAGAGCTTCCGGCTGAGGATCCGCAGGTTCTTCTCAAAAAAATTGCAGGTTGGGCGCAGCAGATAAGCAATAACGACACCATAAATGAAAGGCATCAGAATGTCGATCAGGCTGCTGATGGCTTTGCGCACCGAATCCGCCCGGAAAATCAGGAAAAAAAACAGGATTCCCAGCGCAATGATGACGAATCCTGTCAGAATCAGCGTCAGCTGTTCTTTATATTTCTCTTTCATGAAAGCGCACCCCTCTTCATATGCCGAAGGAACAAGTTGCAACAACGCGCGATCATGTGCATTGTCCCTATAGATACACACCATTTTTAGCTGTTTATCTATAGTAACATTTCAGCGTGCATCCTTCAACCGTTTTTTTGAAGTTCGCTGCGTTTTCTCCACGGCAGCCAGGAACTCAGCCAGGCAGTGAGCCGTCGGCCTCCTCCCCTTCATTTACCGGGCAGGCGTCCCGATTCCAGATAAGCCTCCTCGAAGAAGACCTCCTGGGAATTGACATACGGTTCCTCCGCCACGGCCCGGACATAGCTGCCGTCCGCGTGCCGGATCCGTGCCTTTACATTGTCACGCATGATTACATCAAACATACGGCGGATTCTGCGGCGGACGTCCTCATCCCGGACCGGCGCCGCCACTTCGACCCGGCGTTTGGTATTCCGGGACATGAAATCAGCCGAGGAAATGTATACCTCATCCCCGAATATATAGATACGGGAATGCTCCAGATAGCGTCCCACAATGCTGCGGATCGTGATATTCTCCGTCAGACCGGGAATCCCCGGGATCAGGCAGCAGATGCCGCGGACGATGAGCTCGATCTGGACACCGGCCTGAGAGGCCTCAATGAATTTATCCAGAATCACCTTGTCCGCCAGAGAATTGATCTTCACGCCCACGTAGCCGTGCCCGCCGTTTCGAGAAATCTCGATCTGACCGTCGATCTTCTCCAGAATCCGGCTTTGAAGGCATGTAGGAGCTACCATCAGATATTTTGTATCTTCCACGACCTGATCCATGCACAGCGCTGCGAAGACCTGGTTCGCATCCCGGCCGATCTCCGGGTCGGCCGTCATCAGGGACAGATCGGTATAGAGCTTGGAGGTCTTCTCATTATAATTTCCCGTGCCGATCTGCGTGATCGTGCGGATCTCTCCCTCCTCCTTCATCGTGATCAGGCAAAGTTTGGAATGGACCTTCATATAATCCAGACCGTAGAGGATGCGGCATCCGGCTTCCTCCAGGCGGCGGGACCACTCAATATTGTTCTGTTCGTCGAAGCGGGCCCGCAGCTCCACCACCACCAGAACCTCCTTGCCGTTCTCAGAGGCGCGGATCAGCGATTTGGCGATCTCGCTGTTGCTGGCCACCCGATAAAGACTGATCTTGATGGAAGCGACCCGCGGATCATCGGCAGCTTCCCGCAGGAGATTCAGGAACGGATCGATGCTCTCAAATGGATAGGCCAAGAGACGATCCTTTTCCTGCACCAGACGGATCATGGAATCTGCGCCTGCGAATTCCGGCGGAATCTGAGGCACACGGCGCGGGTAAAAGAGTTCCCGCCGTTCATGGAGGACATCCCGTATCTCCGACAGGAAGGAGAGATCCAGCGGCGCTTCCGAATAAAAGATCTGATCCCGGGAAAGTCCCAGATAATGACACAGCTCTGTGAGGACTGCCGGATCCATCAGGCGGGAATATTCCAGCTTCACCGGCTGGAGTCTGCGCCTTGTGCGCACCATCCGTTCCATGACGCGCCGATAATCCATCTCTTCTTCTTCCGGGAAGATGTCCGCGCTGCGGATGATGCGGATCAGCGATTTGCTGCGGATCTCATAGCGCTCAAAGATATCCGGGACAAAATGCAGGATCAGCTCCTTCATCAGCATAAAGCGGCGCGGCTCACCGGGCAGCGCTACCAGTTGAGGCAGGATTCCGTCCGTGCAGGGCACGATGCCCATCTTCTCGCTGCCCTTCTTTTCCAGCACCACCACAGCATAGATTTCCTTATTCTTCAGAAACGGGAAGGGCTGTTTTTTTCCGATAATCTGGGGAGACAGCAGCGGTTTCACTTCACTGTCAAAATATTTCCGCAGATACTCCCCCTCTTCAAGAGTCAGGTCTTTGAAGTCAAAAATGCTCACACCCTCACGGGCCATCTTGTTGCGGATGTCGCGATAGACCGCATCCTTTCTCTCCGACATCTTCCGGGTCTCACGGAAAATCGCGGCGAGCTGTTCCTCGCAGGTCATGTTCATCTTGGAGTCGCGAATCTCCTCCGGCAGAAGCATCCTGTCGTACAGGGTTCCCACCCGCACCATGAAAAATTCATCCAGATTGCTCTGAAAGATGGACAAAAAGGACATCTGCTCACACAGGGGATTCTCCGGCGTCACGGCTTCCTCCAGCACACGCTCGTTAAAGCGCAGCCAGGAAAGCTCCCGGTTCTCGTAACAGTTGGTTTCCATGTTATCTGCCTCCCGACGGCTTACACGTCTTCTTTTGTAGGATCACGTCCTCATTGTAGCGCCGCCGCCGTCTCCTCTGCTATCAGAGAAACCTATACCAAATGTAAAAATCCGGTAAATTCTATCTGTGCTTCCAGGCAGAAAAATATTTCCCGCACTTTACATAAATCTTACCCGTATTTCACAAAATTATAAGGCCGCTCTTAGGCAAAGGCGCTATAGTGAACGACAAAAAGTATGACCGTTTAAGGAATAGCCGTAAAGAACGAGTCAATATGGATTTGCAGGAAGGAGAATTACTTCTATGAAATATGCCATTGTGGACGTTGGTTCCAACACCATCCGCCTGTCGGTCTATCAGGCCGAGGGAACTCAGTTTCGCCGCCTGTTTGCCGTCAAAGAGCGGGCAGGGCTGGCCAACTATATAGAAAATGATATCATGACCCGGGAGGGGATTCAGGTTGCCTGTCAGGTTCTCAACCGCTTCCAGGGACTCCTGAATCAGTTCCCGATCGACAGAACGGCGGTCTTCGCCACGGCTTCTCTGAGGAACATTGACAATACGGAAGAGGCTGTGGCGGAAATCTTTCAGGAAACCGGTTATCCGGTCGATGTCGTCTCCGGCCGGGATGAGGGTCTTTATGATTTCTACGGGGTTCTCTGCCAGTCAGAGGTCGCGGAGGGGATGGTCTTCGATGGCGGCGGCGGCAGAACTGAGATTGTCACTTTCGCCGGGGGCCAGCCGGGCCTGTCTGATTGTATGAAGATCGGTTGTCTGAACCTGTTTAACCAATATGTGGGACATATTCTTCCCAAGAAGAGTGAAATCGTCGCCATGAAGGGGCGCGTTTACGACGAGCTGGAACGTACGGTGGAAAATTCTCATCAGATTCTTCACACAGAGACCCTCTGCGGGGTCGGCGGCTCTGTCCGTGCCGCGCTGAAGCTCCTGAACGATCTGGAGCATTTTCCCGCAGAGAATCAGGTCATCCCCGCGCCGGTCTTCCGCCGGTTCATGGCCGGACTCTGCCAGAGACCGCAGGACTATCAGAATCAGATCCTGAAGACCTGCCCAGATCGGATCCATACGCTGATCCCCGGGCTCATCATCATGAACACACTGGTGCGCAAGACTGAATGCAAGGAGATTCTCATCAACGGATACGGCATCCGCGAGGGATATCTGACCCGGAAGGTGATCCCGGAGGGAACGGCCTCGCAGAACTCCCTGCAGAATTCCCTGTAAAGATTTCTCCATCGAGAAGATGATGATTTTTCGACTCCTGCCCGCCGCGCTAAAGCTGCGTCCAACGTCAGCCGGAAAAATCTTCCACAGTCCTGCGCAAAAAAGACAGGCAGCACGTTCCTGAAAAGAAATGTCTGCCTGTCTTTTTTCTTTTTCCTACTTTACCAGCTTCGAGATCTTCTTAAAAGTGTCGCTCCCGGCCTGACCCAGCAACTCAAAAAGCGCCGACTCCGCGGTGGTGAGGAACGCCCCGGCCGCCTCCAGGCGGCGCAGCGCGATTTCCCGATCACTGCCGCGGCGTGAATCCACGCAGTCACAGACGACAAAGACCTCACGCCCGGTAGCCAGCAGATCGAGCGCCGTCTGCAGCACACAGACATGGGTCTCCACGCCGAACAGCAGCACGGCATTCCGTTCCGGATGGGCTTCCAGTGCTTCCCGGAAGTCCGGTTCCGGAAAACAGCTGAAGGACAGCTTCTCCACACAGGCTTCCGTCCCGGCGGCCTCCCGAAGTCTCTCTTCGGTCTGACCCAGTCCCCGGGTATACTGCTGCGTCACGATCAGCGGAACTTCCAGAATTCGCAGACCGCGAAGGAGCATTTCCGTCTTTTCACAGATTTCCTCTGTCCGCTCCATCGCAGGAAGCAGCCTCTCCTGCATGTCGATCATTACGGCCTGCGTCTTCTCACGTTCCATTTTCTTTGGTCTTTCGTTCATTGTCTCTGCCTCCCGTCTCCGTTCACCACACCTTAGGTTTCGCTGCGGCCTGACATCTGTTCTTCCGTGTTTGCGCTCTGCGCCTGCTGCGCCCGTTCCTGCCTGCGGCGGCGGCTGAGGATCCCGCCGATCCGCCCGGACTCCCGGGCTGAAAGGCACCGCCAGCCTCCGGCAACAACCTTGTCGAAGACGCCGATCTCCTCCGCGATCTCCAGCTTCACCCGATCTTCATCCGTCAGGCAGGTCAGATCCAGACCTTCCGGCTTCTTTGCACTCTTCATGACATCCTCCTGCTCTGCCCTCAGATTTTCCGATACTGCCAGTATAAACCAGATCGCAAAAAATATTCATACCGGGTGTTTCCACCAGGCAATATTTCGCTGCGGCAGTTCCTGTCAGCCCGTATAAATCCGCGGCACCCGCCTGGAAATCTCACAGACAAATTCATAATTAAATCGACCGCTCAGCCCGGAGAGCACCTCCACCGGCAGCTCCGCATCACCATCACGGCCAATCAGCGTCACAACATCCCCTTCCGCGGCCTCGGGGATCTCCGTCACATCCACCATCATCTGATCCATACAGACCCGCCCGAGGATGCGGGCCGGCTTCCCGTGAATCAACACATAGCCGCAGTTTGAAAGAGTCCGCGGATAGCCGTCGGCGTAGCCCACAGGGATCGTTGCCACCCGCAGATCACGAAATGCGATCCGGGTATGGCCGTAGCTGATGCCGCTCCCCATCTCCAGATCCTTTACAAAAACAATCTCACTCTTCCATTCCAGCGCCGGCAACAGCCCGACGGTTTCATGGTCTACTTCTTCCGAAGGATAAAGTCCATACAGAGAAATTCCCACGCGCACCATATCCATCCAGGTCTCCGGCATTTCCAGAGAAGCCGCGCTGTTCGCGCAGTGATGAAGGGGAATGGGCTCCGCGCCTTCTTCCACGCGATGCACAAAATCCTGAAACTGAAAGAGCTGTTCTTCGGTGAAGTCCTTGTTCTCCTCGTCAGCCCGGGCAAAATGCGTAAAGATTCCCTCCACCTCCAGCCCCGGCAGCGCCCGGATACGGCGCACCGTCTCCACCGCATCCGGGCCGGGCGCGAATCCGATGCGGCTCATCCCAGTGTCCACCTTGATGTGAACACGGGCGGGGATGCCGATCCGAAGTGCTGTCTCCGACAGGAGCCGGGCATCTGATTCTTTAAAAACCGTCAGCCGAACCTCCTTTTGTATCATCTCAGCGTAATCCTCCGGCCAGCAATAGCCCAGGATCAGGATCGGGCGCTTCATCCCCGCTTCCCGCAGCTCTGCCGCCTCGGCCGCGGTCGCTACCGCGAAGAAATCCGTCTGCTCCTCCAGCTTTCGGGCCACCGCCACCGCCCCGTGACCATAGCCATCGGCCTTCACCACGGCACAGGTGCGGACCGAAGCAGGAAAGCGCTCTTGGATCCGGCGCAGATTCTCCGCAATATGATCTAAATTGATTTGAACCGAAGTCCTTCTCGTATACTTCATGGCTGCTCCTTCTGTGACTCCCCGTACAATGAAAACAGGACGAGATGGAAAGTCTACATACTCTGTCACCGCAGGTGTGCCAGGATATCTCCGGCCAGCATAGCCCGCTCACCGCGGTCTGCTGCCGCACGATCTCCGGCACAGGCATGCATCAGCACACCCCAGACGGCCGCCCGCTGCGGCTCCATCCCTCCGGCCAGAAGGCCGCCGAGGATCCCGGAGAGTACATCTCCGCTGCCCCCCGTCGACATGCCGGAATTCCCACAGGTATTGATATAACAGGTCTTCCCGTCCGGGGCTGCCACCACCGTCCGTGCATCCTTCTGCACCAGAATCACTCCCTGATGCGCCGCATAATCCAGCGCGCAGCCGACGACATCCGTGCGGATATTCGCGATGGGCTTTCCCGTGAGACGGGACATCTCCCCCAGATGAGGCGTCAGGATGCAGTTCTCCCGCAGCAGCTCACGCAGCTCCGGCTTCGCAGCGAGGAGATTCAGCCCGTCAGCATCCACTACCGTGGGCACTTCTCCGTACTGCAGGATGTAGCGAAGTGTCTGCGCGGCCGCAGATCCGGTTCCCAGTCCCGGTCCCACGACAATGGCACTTGCCCACCGGCACAGCTCTTCCATCTGCTCCATCGAGAATTCTTCTCCACAGGGAGTAAAAAGCGCCTCCGGCAGCGCTGTCTGCACGATCTGTCGGTTGCACTCCGGCGTACAGATACGCACCAGACCGGCGCCTGCCCGGTACGCCGCCTCCCCGGCCAGGATCGCCGCGCCCGCCATATTGCGGGAACCGGCCACCACCAGCACCCGGCCGAAGGTGCCCTTGTTGGAATCCTGCGGCCGCACGGGGAGCTCCGCCAGATCTTCCGGCGAGAGGGTGAAAGCGCCGGGTTCGGCCTCCTCCAGACCCTGCGGCAGGATACCAATGCTCCGCACTACACATTCCCCTGCATAGCGCGCGCCGGGAAAGAGCACCAACCCCCGCTTTGCATATTCAAACGTCACGGTCAGATGTGCCTCTACAGCATTTCCGAGAACACAGCCGGTGTCGGCCGAAATGCCGCTGGGCGTATCCACCGCCACAACAAAAGCCCCTGCCGCATTTACCGCATCCATGCAGTCGCTGATCTTCCCGCTGCCCATCCGGGAAAGCCCCGTTCCCAGCATGGCATCGACGATGAGATCATAACCGC
>JAJQCL010000095.1 GCA_021202715.1 Lachnospiraceae bacterium | reverse complement strand
CATACCCTGCGGGTAGATTGGTTGCTTTCATGTATACATGCGGCGCTTAGCGAAGCCAAGCCAAAGGCGATGGCTGAGCTTAGCAAAGTCGTATAAGAAATGTGTCCGGAATGAACCGGACGCAGGAATTTTATCTTTAGGAGGAAAGATTTATGGCTCGTAAAATGAAAACCATGGATGGTAACAACGCTGCGTCCCATGTATCGTATGCGTACACGGATGTAGCCGCGATCTATCCCATCACCCCCTCGTCCGTTATGGCTGAGGTGGCAGACACATGGGCAACCGAGGGCAGAAAGAATATTTTTGGCCAGGAAGTGCAGATCGTGGAGATGCAGTCGGAAGCGGGCGCCGCGGGCGCTGTGCACGGCTCCCTCGCTGCGGGCGCTCTGACCACTACATATACTGCTTCGCAGGGACTTCTTCTGATGATTCCCAACATGTACAAGATCGCCGGTGAGCAGCTCCCCTGCGTCATCGATGTGTCTGCGCGTGCTCTGGCGAGCCATGCCCTTTCCATCTTCGGAGATCACTCTGACGTATACGCATGTCGTCAGACCGGCTTTGCGATGCTCTGCGAGTCCAGTGTGCAGGAAGTCATGGATCTGACGGCTGTCGCGCACTGCGCCGCCATCAAGGGCAAGGTTCCGGTTCTGAACTTCTTCGACGGTTTCCGCACCTCTCACGAGCTGCAGAAGATCGAGGTCTGGGATTACGACGATCTGAATGATCTGGTGGATCATGACGCCATCGATGCATTCCGGAAGCATGCCCTGAACCCGAATCATCCCTGCCAGAGAGGTTCTGCGCAGAACCCTGACATCTTCTTCCAGGCGAGAGAAGCCTGCAACCCTTACTATGATGCTTTCCCCGCTGTCGTGGAAGAGTACATGAATAAGGTGAATGAGAAGATCGGCACCGATTACAAGCTGTTCAATTACCACGGTGCACCTGATGCGGAGCATGTGATCATCGCCATGGGTTCCGTCTGCGAGACCATCGATGAGACCGTGGAATATCTGAATGCCAAGGGCGCCAAGGTCGGCGTCGTCAAGGTGCGTCTGTATCGTCCTTTCAGCGCCAAGCATCTGATCGATGTCATCCCGGATACGGTGAAGCAGATCAGCGTTCTCGACCGTACCAAGGAGCCCGGCTCCATCGGCGAGCCTCTGTACCTGGATGTGGTTGCGGCTCTGAAGGACACCAAGTTCCACAATGTGCCCGTGTTCACCGGCCGTTATGGCCTTGGTTCCAAGGACACCACGCCCGGACAGATCGTGGCTGTGTTCAACAACACCGCCAAGAAGAAATTCACCATCGGCATCGTCGATGATGTGACCAACCTGTCCCTGGAGATCGGCGAGGATCCCATCACCACCCCGGCTTCCACGATTTCCTGTAAGTTCTGGGGCCTGGGTGCTGACGGTACCGTGGGCGCCAACAAGAACTCCATCAAGATCATCGGCGACCACACCGATATGTATGCACAGGCTTACTTTGAGTATGATTCCAAGAAGTCAGGCGGCCTGACGATCTCTCATCTGCGTTTTGGTAAGGATCCCATCAAGTCCACCTACTTCATTTCCAAGACGAATTTTGCTGCCTGCCACAATCCTTCCTATGTCCGCAAATACGACATGGTGCAGGAGGTCGTGGACGGAGGCAGCTTCCTCCTGAACTGTCCCTGGGATATGCAGGGCCTGGAGGAGAACCTGCCCGGTCAGATGAAGAGATACATTGCCGAGCACAACATCAACCTCTACACCATCGATGGCATTAAGCTGGGCAAGGAGATCGGTCTGGGCGGTCGTATCAACACCATCCTGCAGTCTGCTTTCTTCGTGATCTCCGGCGTGATTCCGAAGGATGACGCCATCAAATACATGAAGGATGCTGCAACCAAGTCCTACGGCCGCAAGGGTGAGCAGGTCGTCAAGATGAACCATGACGCCATCGATGCCGGTGCCGAGGCCTTTGTCAAGGTGGAAGTACCTGCCAGCTGGAAGGATGCGCAGGATGAGGACCTGACCGTGAAGGTGACCGGCGACCGCCAGGATGTGGTGGATTTCGTCAACAATATTCAGTCTCAGGTCAATGCGCACAACGGTCAGAACCTGCCTGTGTCCGCGTTCAAGGATTATGTGGATGGTTCCACACCCTCCGGTGCTGCTGCTTATGAGAAGCGCGGCGTGGCCGTGGATGTCCCTGAGTGGAATCCTGACAACTGCATTCAGTGTAATTTCTGCTCCTATGTCTGCCCGCACGCCTGCATCCGTCCGATCGCGATGACCGAGGAAGAGCTTGCGGCGGCGCCCGTCGGCGTGAAGAGCGCAAATATGACCGGACTGCCCGGTATGAAGTTCGTCATGACCGTGTCCGCCATGGACTGCACCGGCTGCGGTTCCTGCGCCAACGTCTGCCCTGGCAAGAAGGGGGCAAAGGCTCTGACGATGACCAGCCTCGAGAAGAACCTGCCTCAGCAGGAGGTCTTCGACTATGGCCAGAAGCTGCCTGAGAAGCCTGAGGTGACGGCGAAGTTCAAGCCCAGCACGGTAAAGGGCAGCCAGTTCAAGCAGCCGCTGCTGGAGTACTCCGGCGCCTGCGCGGGCTGCGGCGAGACTCCTTATGCGAAGCTGATTACCCAGCTCTTCGGAGATCGTATGTATGTCGCCAACGCGACGGGCTGCTCCTCCATCTGGGGCAACTCCTCGCCTTCGACTCCTTACACGGTGAATAAGAAGGGACAGGGCCCGGCCTGGTCCAACTCCCTGTTCGAGGATAACGCGGAGTTCGGTCTCGGCATGCAGCTGGCTCAGTCCGCTCTGAGGAACGGCCTGAAGACCAAGCTGGAAGCCATTTCCGAGAAGACTGACAAGGCCGACGTCAAGGAAGCCATTGCCGAGTACGTGGCTACCTATGAGAACGGCGCGGAGAACGCGGCGGCGACCGATAAGCTGGTAGCTGCCCTCGAGGCCTGCGGCTGCGATGCGTCCAGGGAAGTGCTGAAGGATAAGGATTTCCTGAGCAAGAAGTCTCAGTGGATCTTCGGCGGCGACGGCTGGGCGTACGACATCGGATTCGGCGGCGTGGATCACGCGCTGGCATCCGGACGTGACATCAACATCATGGTCTTCGATACCGAGGTGTACTCCAACACCGGCGGACAGGCCTCCAAGGCGACCAATGTGGGTGCGGTGGCACAGTTCGCGGCCGGCGGCAAGGAAGTGAAGCAGAAGGATCTGGCGGCGATCGCCATGAGTTATGGCTATGTGTATGTGGCACAGATCGCCATGGGCGCGGATTATAACCAGACCATCAAGGCCCTGACCGAGGCGGAGAGCTACAACGGCCCGTCCCTGATCATTGCCTACGCTCCCTGCATCACGCACGGAATCAAGGCCGGCATGAGCAAGGCGCAGACCGAGGAGAAGAATGCGGTGGCAGCCGGTTACTGGCATACCTTCCGTTACGATCCTCGCCGTGCCGAAGCGGGACAGAATCCGTTCCAGCTTGACAGCAAGGCTCCCACGGCCGATTATCAGGAGTTCATCAAGGGCGAGGTTCGTTACACCTCTCTGGCCCTGAAGAATCCGGCCCGGGCGGAGACCCTGTTCGACAAGGCGGAAGGCCTGGCCAAGGAGAAATACGACAAGCTCGTGAAGATGGCGGAGAAATAAT
>JAJQCL010000228.1 GCA_021202715.1 Lachnospiraceae bacterium | reverse complement strand
CACATATGGCCGCCGCTGCCCGTTCCGCCGGTCATCGTTCCGGTCACAGTATAACAGACTGTTTCCTCTGACAGTCCCAAATCGCAGAGATACTGAAATGCTTTGGAATATCCCTCGCATACAACATTCGTGGTATCATCTTCATCGAATACATAGACGAGTCCCCACGGGTCGCCGTATCCATACGTGGCTTTATATTCGTCGGTAGCTGCCTCAGTGTTATAAGTAACCAAATCACAAATCTCATCCCTGTATGATGTCAGTTTATCCTCATCACTTTCTGAATCATGATTTCCCACAATCTGTTGCGCATTCTCCACAGCCGTCTGAGCGCGCTCAACCCCGGACGTACTAAGAGTATATGCAGTCGAATCCTGATAATCAGAGATAACAGGGAAATTAAAAGTAATTGAAGTAAAAGTGATCGATGTGTATGCCGATGAAGTTCCGCTAAAGCTCATAGACCATCCCACAGAGTAACTGGTTTTACTGAACCAGTACATCTCATAAGGGCAATCAACAAGCAGGCAATATACAATTTTGCCATAAAGAAGATCCTCCCCCAAAGCGGCAGTTCCATAACTTTTCAATTCTGTTGTCTCACTACTTGCCTCAATCCCCAGCTCATCCGCCGTATAAGTCAGCCCATAGTCACTCAGATCAATCGTGATCTGCGTCGAGGTTTGCGTACCTGCCGCAATCGCCGAAATCTGCTCCCGCAGAGCCAAATAGATCGGATAATTGATCTCATCATTTTTAAAAAGCCGATATCCATAATTCGCATACGAGGACCTTCCCCCGTAAAACAACTGCGAAACATAGCTGTCAAACAGTTCATCATTGTCCGCCATACTGGAGAGCAGCTCTTCCAGGTCGCTGTCATCGTCCACGGTGACCGTCACTTCCTCGGTCTCCGTGAACGTCTCCGTGTCCTCCGCGGCGTCCCCGGTCTCCGTTTCTGCATCCGTCTCCGCCCCGGTCTCTTCGCTTTCCGTCTCTGCAGCGGCCTCCACGGTCTCAGCAGCCACGGTTTCCTCCCCGGACTCTTCCGCCGCAAGCGCCGGGCTCGCCATGGAGAAAACCATCGTCAACACGAGCAACCCGCTTAACATCCGACTTCGTATCTTCTTAAACATCTTCGCCCTCCCATCAAAAGGTGCTTTCTTTCTACAAAAGATATTGTACTGCCCTCTACAGGCACAGTCAAATATTTTTTCGCGAAATTTCCTTCTTTTATCATGGATTATTTGTTGTATTTTTACTTGCTTTTTTCTTGAAATATGGTAGACTTATTCTATCGAATTCTTATTTTTTGCAATGGCCGCGACATTTTTTCGTCTTTTTTCGTTATTGTTGCCAATCTGCGAACGATAGGAATTCCGTCAGGCCCCGCTGCGGCGGGCGTCCCGGCGATCACACAGTAAAGGAGCTGATGGTATGCGTTTTATTATTTCCGGCCGCAACATTAACCTGACGGCAGGCCTGCAGTCAATGGTGGAGAGCAAGCTGGGGAAGCTCGAGAAGTATTTCCAGCCCGACACGGAGGTTCAGGTCACCCTGAGTGTAGAAAGAGACCGCCAGAAGATTGAAGTTACGATCCCCCTGAAGGGCACCGTGATCCGGGCGGAGGAGAGCAGTACCGATATGTATCAGTCCATCGATCTGGTCGAGGAGGTCATCGAAGGACAGCTGAGAAAATACAAGACCCGCCTCATGAATCGAAATCAGACCGGCTTCACTCCCGCATACACGGAGGAGGTCCCCGAAGAGGAGAATGCCATCCAGATCGTCCGCACCAAACGCTTCGCCATGAAGCCTATGGATCCCGAGGAAGCCTGCCTGCAGATGGAGATGCTGGGGCACAGCTTCTACGTCTTCCTCAATTCGGACACCGATCAGGTCAATGTCGTTTACAAACGCAAGGGTCCCAACACCTACGGTTTGATCGAGCCTGAATTTTAGCAGCAAAGCCCCGACCGGCGACCATCTGTAAGCCAGACCCGCATAAGCGGGCACATGGTCGCCGTCCGGGGCTCTTTCGCCGTCTGATTCATGAGAATTTTTCATCATTTTTATGCTTTACATTCATGTTTTCCTGTGCTATCATACTGGCAATTCAAAGTTCCCCGTCCACGCGGCCTCAGGCCGCTTCCCGAAGGAGAGTTCCCATGTCATACCGCACCGCAGCACAGAGCCGTTCTTATTTCTTCTTTACCGGCAGCTTTGCCCGCACTTTTGCTGGCAAGGCCTTTTCGCGTGCTGCTGCCTCAGGGAGACGACGGTTCCGGGTCTGACGGTGGATCCAACCGGGATGTAAGCCCCGCAGCGACACGCTGCGGGGCTTTTCTTTTTCGGGCTTTCCACGCCGAATCTGGCTCACAGCTCGGCGAAGCATCCTGCCAGCCCGGAGCATCATGGACGCTTTGATATTTCCCGCAGCTGCAAACCAAACTTTCATGCCTGCTTCGCGGGCGCCACCATGTATCTTTTACACAGAAAGAGGAGAAACCATGATCATCAAACTGAGACAGAACGCAGACAAAGCCCAGGTCGAACATCTGACCCATTGGATTCAGGAATACGGCGTGGAGATTCACACCGTCACCGGCAAGATGGACACCATTCTCGGCCTGGTGGGCGACACCTCCCGTGTCCCTCTGGAACGGATTCAATCGCTGGAAATCGTCGAGGACGTCAAGCGGATCCAGGAGCCCTACAAGAACGCCAACCGGAAATTCCATCCGGATGATACCGTTGTGCAGGCGGAGGAAGCCCGTATCGGCGGCGGTCATTTCGGCCTCATCGCCGGTCCCTGCTCGGTCGAAACAGAGGAGCAGATCATTCAGGTCGCCCGGAATGTGAAAGCGGCCGGCGCGACCATGCTCCGCGGCGGCGCGTTCAAGCCCCGCACGTCCCCGTACTCCTTCCAGGGGCTCCGCGGCAAGGGCGTTCGTATGCTTCTGAATGCCAAAGAGGAAACCGGTCTGCCCATCGTGACAGAGATCATGGATCTCTCACAGCTCCCTCTCTTCGAAGAGGTAGACGTCATTCAGGTGGGCGCCCGCAACATGCAGAATTTCGAACTGCTCAAGGAGCTGGGGCATCTCCGGAAACCGATCCTCCTGAAGCGCGGCCTGGCAAATACCCTCGAAGAACTTCTGATGAGTGCCGAATACATCCTGGCCGGAGGCAACGAACAGGTCATCCTCTGTGAGAGGGGCATCCGCACCTTCGAGACCGCCACCCGCAACACTCTGGATCTGTCCGCCGTTCCGGTACTGCATCAGCTGACCCATCTGCCCGTGGTCGTCGATCCCAGCCATGCCACCGGGAAAGCCGCACTGGTTCCCTCCATGGCTCTGGCTGCCACAGCGGCCGGTGCGGACGGTCTGATGATTGAAGTTCACAACGACCCGGCCCACGCCCTCTGCGATGGCCCCCAGTCCCTGACACCGGACGCCTTCGCCGACCTGAGCCGCCGTATTTTCACGTTCCGCGAGACCCTCTGCGGTCTTTCCTCACAGCCGGAAAAGGAGGAAGCCGAATGATCACCTGTCCGATTGCCGCGTCTGCCCCCTATGATGTCCGGATTGGGGCCGGTCTTCTGCGTCAAACAGGCGCGCTCCTTGCCGGAGTTCTCTCCCCCCGTCGTGGGTGTGGGGTCACCGAAGCCCCCGG